>JACZTW010000106.1 GCA_022573485.1 Planctomycetota bacterium | reverse complement strand
GTCCGTCATACCCTCAGGCAGCATTGAGTAGACCTTACGCAAGATGTCGCACAGTTGCCGGTAGCGTGGGCTCTCCAGGTTGTACTGGTCCAACGAAGCCATCATGGCAAACGACAGGATATGCTCCAGATTGTTGGACGGACCCACCAGCATGCTCGTAGCCCGGCGAGTATCCCGACGCAGGTCCACCAAGAGTTGCTTGTCTTCCTCATTCAGGACTGCGGATTTGTTGCTGACATCGAAGAATTCGCTCATCACGGGAAGGCTGAAGGCCCGTGAGAACCCGGCACCGAGGAATACGACAAGCTTCATGACAGTTCCCTACAGGTTGCCCCAAACAAACACGACGGATGACGTTGAGATGCGACGGCTGCGGATGGATGCTGCTGATGCCACGTTACCATGAAGGGGATTCTACTCGCCGATGAGACACCACACCAGCGAGCCATCGACATCCATACGTCACGATAGCGCCGGGTCTGTCCATGATGCCATTGATTCTATTGGGCGGCATGATGAAGGACTACGGATGCGAAGTCGGCGGCAGGATTGCACAAGAGGTGGCAACAGGATAATCGAGAACAACGACGCAGGAATCCACAAAGGAATTATAAGATGCCAATATCTGAATCTTGAATTCTTATCGTAAGAATAGGATGGGGTCCACGATGTGTGGAATCCTGTGAAGCCGGATGAGTGTAGCCCTAGCCATGAAGGATTTGTCTCTTCGTAGATCAACATACTCTGCGAAACTCGAAGAAGACCGTTGGCCACTCTTATCGAGCGTGTCTGTCGTCTCGACGACACATATTCGACGTTCAAGTAGCTCACCGCCCACAGCCCCACGCTGAGCAGCAGGCCGATGAGGGATAAGATGGTGAGGGCTTTGCGGAACATTGGTGAAGATATTGTATGCGAAGCTCTCGGCCGAAGTCATGCTCGGAATTTTGGGGTTCGGGGACCATGTTCAGGTCGATGCGTCTGCCAAATCCCGGCGCGCCGGGAAAGTCACTTCGGAGCGTCCAGCCGTGGGCTTGCCACGCGTGGCTTGCCGTTTGGCAGCCGCCCCGAAGTCGCGAAGCCGCGCAGGCCTTCAGGATACGTTTGATCGGGGAAAGAGTTCGCGGGCGATGGTTTTTAGTTCGTCCGCGCGCGCGGCCGAATCCGGCTGCGCCATCGAGGTCCACTTCTGCCCAGCCTGGTCAAAGAGTATCGGGCTCAGCAGCATGTGCGTTGCGGATTCGAGCTTGAGGTCGCGGGCCATCGCCGTCAGCAACGATCGTTGCGCCGCGTTCAACTCAAGCTGTTTGAGAACCTCACTGAACAGCCGCGTGGGACTATTGACTTGACGCGGTTTGGCCGCCCATTTCTCATAGTACGTCACGAAGTGCAGAATGAGCACGAAGATCGCGATGGCCGCCGCGACGATGATCATCCCTTTCCAGGATTCCGGATCCCAGGCACTTTTGGAAAAATGCTCGCGTAGCACCACGCGGGGATCGACACGGTCGGAAGCTTGCAGTAGGGCGGCGATCATACCTCGTGCCCCTTCTTCGGCGGAGGAATGGGTACGTCCCTGTTGCGCCGGGCACGCTTCTCGGCCCGCCCCATACGCCGGGCGCGCCTGCGGACCGATTCATCCGGGTCATTCTCCGCCATCGAAGCAACTCGATCCGCAATGCCGGCGATTCCTTGTTTCTCGATGACCCACAGGGCGCTGGCCCGGTGCGCCCGTGACGGATGATCGAGCATTCTGAGCAACTCCTCTGCCGCCTCACGAACTTGCAGCTTGAGCAAGGTCTTGATGGCAGCGGCGCGGACGCGGTGGTCGGAATCCGCGAGGCTCGGGCGGACCTTATCAGCCCGTCGCGGCGATTGGGCTTCATCGAGCGCTTCAATCGCGTTGGCCCGGACACGGCGGTCTGGATCGTGCAGCGCCTCGGAGAGCAAGTGCTCGGACGCCGGCGTATGCAACTGCCCCGCAGCTTTGACGGCGGTGCTGCGCACGTATCGATCGGGATCCAGCGCGCATTCGACGATCCCTTCCCGAAAGCGTTCGACCAAAGACAGGTGCCTGATGATGTTGATCGCCCGGGCGCGATCGACGGCATCGGAGCTTGTCAATTTGGCGTCCAGGGAGTCCCCAAATCCCGGATCATCCGAGAGGAGCCGCTTCCCATGAAGCAAGCGCAACGGCTCACTCATGTGGTCAAAACCTTTCCAGTACTGCTCAAAATCGGTGTACCGTTTCTGCCGGCTTGCCGGCGCCTCCTCGGTCGCATTCCCGGATCGGTACCTCCCCAGGACATCGGGAGCTTCAATCTGCTTGCGGGCGAGCAGCACTCGCTCAGCGACTCCGGCCAGTTGTCGATCGGCCCAGTCCATCACCACGCGCAGCACTTCGGAGGACTCGTCGTTGTTGATGCCCGCCAGTGCGAACAGGGCTGCAGCCTGCTTGTCTTTGTGGTCGGACAGCAGAATCGCCTTATACCACTCGATCCTCTGGACATCCGGTATTTTCGTACATTCGAAGAATCGCACCGCCCGCTGGAGATCGGCGGTACTCATTTCGAGGATCGGCCCGGGACCGTCATCCAGCCATGCGAGACGAGTAATTGACCGGCAGCCGGCTCGAATCGCAGGGTCGCCCAGCATCCATGAGTGGCGGATCACGCTGGTCATGAACTCGTCCGCCCGGCATTTGGAGATGATCTTTGCGATCGCCGGGCGCAACTGTTTCATTTGGAGCGCCTGCAATGTCAACGCCGCCAGGCACGGGTGGGGATCGTGGGTAAGCTGGTCCAGCACGGCCCACCAAAACTTGCTCTGAGGCTTGCACGCCTGCGCGCCTAATTCTTGCTCGAGGTGCAGGCTCAGCATTCCGATGGCCTCCACAACGGCAAGGCGGCGGTGGGTATCGTAATCAACGAGTGCCTCGCTCAGCGCCGGCGCCAGCAGTTTCTGATCGGCCTGCACTACAGCGAACTCACGATAACGGTCTTCAACGCCGATCAGCCAGCCCATGTCAAATACATCCTCTTCCACCTGCTGAGTCACATGGCGGGTCAATTCGCGCAGCGAAGAGGCGGCCTGGGCTCGCGTATCAGAAGAGGCACTGCGCAGGCCCATGCTCAGCAAGTATGCCATGGAGCAGGAGCGGCTGCTCGCCACCAGATCGATGGCGTTTATTCTCGACCGTTCCCTGGGGCACCGGATAACTTCACGCAGGACCGACTCAAGAGCAGGGAGGTGTCTCCCCAGCCGGGCCTTACAGTTCTCCGGAAGCTCGTCGTAGCCGTCGATCAAGTGCCGCAATACGTGTGGCTGCTGCCGCTTCAGCAGCGTCTCCACGGCGTATGCCGCGTGATCGGGGTCCAGTTTGCCGAGCGCGGACAACAGCACCTCGTCGGCCGCCCGATTTTCGGCAGCCAGCAGAACCTGGTACACGCGCGGCGGTTGGTTCATCATCGGCGAACGCTCCTAGGGAATGGTCACCATGAGATTGTGGGCCCGCGGTCCGTTCACTTGCCTCAATCCAATGCGAATGACTTCCCCGGAGAGCTGTGCCGCATTGTCGAAGCGGTGCGATTTGACGACCGTCTGATTCGGTTGCAGACCGATGATGTTCAAATGTCGGCGCTTTCGACCCGGCGCATCCGCGAAGCTGCGAAACGTCACTTCGCTGTCAGAGCGGTTGGTGATGCCGTGCTGCAGGATCACGGTGTCGCCTTCAAGAATCACGTCCACCCACACATCCATGTCCGCCAGGTCGAGTTTCAGCGGCAATTGCGTGTCGAATTGGTAGAGGTGTGCCGCGTCGATCGTAACGCTGGTTTCGATTTGGTGCTGACCGGCGGGGGCGCGCGGCGCGGATTGAATCCGCACCATCTGCGAGACCGTTTCACCGGGCTGTGCCGCGAAAGTGAATTCGGTTGGTCTGATGCGCCAGCCCGCGGGCGCTTTCAACTTGATCGATCCGGAAATCGGTTCCTTCCGGGGATTCTCGATCAAGAGGCGCTGTTCGTGCGAAACCGATTCCGAGGGCAGCAGAGGCGGGTCGAAACGCAAACCTCTGCGAAAGCTCACCAGCCAGGTCTCGGCGGAAAACACGAAGACCGGGAGCGGTGAGAGCGTCAATGCCGCAAGCGAATCCGTTTCATCGAGTGCCCGGACGACGCCCCACACGTCGGCCACTTTGTTCGCACCGGCGAGGTGCAACTTGTGCGATCGGCCCTCCAACGGAGCGTGATCATTCCAAATGGCCAACACTGTCTCGCCGCTGCGATCGAAAGCATGGCAAGTAATGTCGCTGCCCATGGCCAGCGTGCCGATGTAGCGCGTGCCGTCTAATAGGGACACGATCGTTCGGAACACGGGCAGCAACTCGCTGGCTTCCGTGATCGGGCCTCCGGCAGCCGGGCGCGACCGCCAAGGCTGACGGACGAAGATCTTGTCAGCGCTGCTCTGGCTCGCGAAGATCAGACGCTTGGCGAAATCCGCGAGGTGGGGCAACCTCTTGTGGGTTTGTTGCGGAAAAAATTCCAGCACTGCCCAGACCCTATGGTGGCCTGGTTTCTGCAATGGTTCGTCCAATTGAGCTGGAATCTCGGAGGGCGGTATCGTGGCCGGAACCGCCAGTGAGATAATGTCGGCGGGAAGTCCCTGCGGCCCGAGTTCAAGCCGAGTCGACCACGGGGCCACGAGAGTCGGGGACGTGGTCAGCTTCGCCATTTCGCTTCGCAGATCGGTGAGCACTTTCTCAAGACGCGTGTCTGCGACGATCTCCTGCCGGGCGTCCCGACCGACCTGCCAATCCTGGACTTGGCTTTGATACTTCGTCACCCAATCGGCGACAATCGGCTGCCATTTCGGCGTCGGCTTGCTGAGCCAATCGAGCAATGACGGCGTGGCACCTGCGGCATCGTCGAACTCGGTGATCCTCGGATTCACGATGGTCCCCGTGATCAGCATCCGTCTCTCCGATTGCTGTTCGATGAACGCATCGAAGAGCACCTGCGCATCCGCCTCGGACGGCATTTCGCTCATCAACGGCACTTTGACGTTCTTCACGCCCACCGAGGCCAACATCGCGCTGTCAATCGACCAGTCGCGACCGACCTCGGGATCGAGGATCACGCCGTAGCGTGATTTGAGGCGGTTGTCGTTGTTCAATTCGGGGCCAAGCGGACGAACGTCAAGTAGCGGTCGATCGTCATCCCTTGTTCAATATCAACGCTCAAATGAGCGTGATAAGCACCGGGAGGCAGAGCCGGCAACGCGACTTGCCGTGTGCGGGATTCCGCCTGCTGCGTCAATCCGACTTTCTCCCGACGCACAATCCGACCCGCCGCGTCTCGAACGGTCAGCCTGGTCTGTAGCTCTCGGAAAGACGAGTCACCACCTCGAACGAGCAAGAGTGGGATCGCATCAGCAGCATAGACGTTGCCCGCGGCAGAGGCGGTCGTTGAAAGATCAACACTCGGCAAACGATACACGGTGATGTCATCAAACCATGCACCGCCATGCACGTCCTTGTGGTCAATGTGTTTCAGCGGTTGGGCGCCGAACCACCATTCAGAGCGTTGAACGACCCACACCGCCAAACCGATCGAATAAGCGCCATCCACATTGCCGAGCAGGCGAACGGAAACATCCTGCCACTGTTCGGCATTCGGATCCCCACCGACGAACCGGCTTCGGCGCTCCGTGCCGTCGATCTTCACGCCGTTGGCGTCAAGCAGGTAGGCACTGATGTACGCTCTTGCATAGGTCAGGCGATCGGGTTTGATGTGTACCGTAATTCGGTAGTCGGTATGCGGCCCGGCGTCGATGTCCAAGCCGCTGTAATGATACGCACAGCTTCGCCCCCTGGATTCCAAATAAAACGACGGCGGCGAATCGTAGCCTGTCTCCAGATCAAACCGGCCCACGGCGTAGGATGGGAAGCCGGGGCTTTCGTGCCGCGTCCACAGCATGGGAACCGGCTCCAGATTGCCCTGCGGACGCTCATTGAAATCGAACAGCCTGATGACGCGGTCGCCCGAGCGGCCTGACTTCGACAACGCGGACTGATTCGCCCGACCCCCCGGCGCGGACTGGGCGCGGGTCACCATCGATCCGGCAGTCATCGTGGCGCCGGTCACCACCAAGTAAGCGAGCGTCCGTGGGATTCCCATACCTTGTATGGTTATCGGTCGAATCTCGCCCGCGGCTTAGGCCCTCAGCCTCTTCATGCGGCAGAGCAGGCCTGTCGAGACGTGCGTTCCCAGCTTTACGGGTCGCTCGGGTAAACGTACTCCAGCGGCGGGTCGTCCCGGCCTGTCCCAGCCCAAAGCTTGTTGTGATTCATTGTGCGGTCATAGAGGGGGTCGTCAATTTTCAGGGTCTCGCCTGTGAGCGGGTCCATTTGGTACCCCAAGGCTTCCAGTTTCATCGATACCGCGTGGGCATCGACAAAAACGACATTGCCTTTTCGCTGATGCCGGGCCTCGACAGGTGAATGACCTAACACTTCAAGCGGCTTGTTGGCAGGGTCTGACGGGTCGGGGCTAAAATCTTGCTCGTCAGTTGCTGGATCCCCGCCGTAGACGGCTCTTTTCGGGGGATCAAGCCAATAAGAGTGATTCCCATGAGGCGAAAAACCACCTCGGCTGTCGGCAGCCAGCACGGTCTGGCCTGGATCAAGAACCATCGACTCACCAACGGGCCAACGGACCCACGAATCATCGAGGCCATCGCCATCAGTGTCCATGCTCCGTGTGTAACCGAGGTAGGTGCCGTTGTAGCCATATGCGCCGTTACGGACATCATTGGTGAACCCGGACATGGCGGGGTCTTCCCAATAAGGGTTGTCGATCACCATTGATTTGTTGAAGGCAATCTCGTCAACGTACTTGTCAGGGTCTATGACCGGTCCCATATCCTCGCCGAGGAACCACTGCCAACGAGGCCCCTTGCGCTTGAACTGCCGACCGAAGTCGTAGTAGAAGTCTTGCATCACACCATCGCTATCCGGCGTTTTTTTCAATCTGACGGGTGGAAATACACCGTATTTGTTCAAGTACAGCATATTTTGTGTCCCAATCTGCTTGAGGTTGGACAGGCAAACTGTGCTCTTGGCTGCGTTCCTGGCGGAGGCCAGCGAGGGCAGGAGGATCGATATCAAAAGAGCGATGATCCCGACCACGATCAGCAGCTCGATCAAGGTGAATGCATTGGATTTTCGATTCTTCATGGGCCATTTCCTCATGCTTGGATTGCAATTGCGATTGAGTCTCAGTATCAATAGACTGTCGGAAGATGATTGTCAAGGCAAAACTGAGACCGATTCTCAATTAAACATCGCAGAACTCGGCATCCTAGGTTTATCTATTTGTGAGGAAACATGTTACAGATCAGCCAGAGAATTGAGAATCTCGCTGAGTTTTGCCTTGGAGAATTGGTCAAAGCGTATCGTGGCAAGGCGGGTGACTCTTTTGAGGATCCGCTCGGCGATTTCGGTGCAAAAAGCCTCGCGTTCGTCTTCGTCGCCGGCGTGGAAGGTGGGGTCCGGGAGTCCCCAATGGACTTTGATGTCGGCTGCCAGCCAGGAAGGGCACTCCGCCGAGGCATTGTCGCACACTGTAATGGCGATATTGACGGGGTAATCAGCGAATTGGTCGAGGTGTTTCGATTCCAGGCCGTCCGTGGGCACGCCCATTTTCTCAAGCGCGCGAATGGCGATGGGCTGGACGACCCCGGCGGGGTGGGTGCCCCCGCTGAGGGCCTCGAACTTGTCGCCGGCAACATGCCGGAGAATGGCTTCTGCCATTTGGGAGCGGCAAGAGTTGCCGGTGCAAATGAAGAGGACCGTTCGTTTTCGCTCTGGCATGGCGTTTTTTCCAATCCGGTTGGGTGATCGGAGATACTGAGGTACATTCTAGGCGCTCGGCGGACGCCGGGCTATAGGAGCGGCCAGGGTATGGCGGCTGAATGGCGAATCGGAATCGGCTACGATATCCACGCAGTGATACCGAATCGCGTGTTGATGCTCGGAGGGATCGAAGTGCCGGCTGATTTCGGACTGTCGGGGCACACTGATGGTGACGTGGTCCTGCACGCAGTCATCGACGCGATGCTCGGGGCAGCGGGATTGCCCGATATCGGCGAACACTTCCCGGATGGCGACCCTGCTCACAAAGGCCGGAGGAGCAGTGAGCTGCTTGAAGAGGCACTGAGGGAAGTGAACGGCCTCGGGTGGTGGATCAACAATCTCGATTTGACGATTCGCGCCGAAAAGCCAAAATTGGCAGAACACAAGAATCGCCTGCGACAGTCGCTGGCCGGCCTCTTGAGCCTCGACCCTGAGCGAATCGGAGTTAAGGCCAAGACGAATGAAGGATTCGATGCGGTTGGAGAGGGCAGGGCGATCGCCTGCGAGGCCGCACTGATACTCAAGAGAGGAGTCGAGTGACGACATGGCACTTCGCGTCTATAACACGCTGAGCCACGAAAAGGAGCTTTTCTCGCCCGTCAAGCCGGGCGAAGTCGGTATCTACTTGTGCGGTCCAACCGTCTACAAGGAGAGCCACATCGGCCACGCCGTCGGCCCGGTCATCTTCGACGCGATCAAACGCTACCTGACCTACAAAGGCTACAAAGTCAGATGGGTGGTGAATATCACGGATGTCGAAGACAAGATCATCGACGAAGCCGCCAAACAAGGGTGCGGCGTCTATGAGTTGGCGGAGCGCATTGCCCGCAGCTACCGCGACGCCCTCGCTCAGCTCGGCGTGCGCAGCATCGACGACATGCCCAAAGCCAGCGAACACATCCCTGAGATCATCAGCATGATCGAGCGGTTGATCGAGAAAGGCTTCGCCTACGCGGTGAGCGGCGACGTGTACTTCGACGTCAGCAAGGACGACGACTACGGCAAGCTCTCCAACCGCAAGGTGGATGACCAGGCGGGGCAGCGCGAGATTGTGAGTGGCGCGAAGCGCAATCCGAGTGATTTCGCGTTGTGGAAAGCCTCCAAGCCGGACGAGCCGGACGACATTTGCTTCGCCTCGCCGTGGGGTCGCGGCAGACCCGGCTGGCACATCGAGTGCTCCGCCATGAGCATGAAATACCTCGGCGAGTCGTTCGATCTGCACGGTGGGGGGATGGACTTGATCTTCCCGCATCACGAGAACGAAATCGCCCAGGCGGAATCTTATTCAGGCAAGCCGTTTGCCAAGTACTGGGCGCACAACGGGTTGACGCGGTTGAATACGAAGAAGCTGAGCAAGTCGGACCCGGAAATGCAGAAGATCCTGGAAAAGATGACGCTCAGCCATCTTCTCAAGCATTACGGCGGTGAATTGCTGCGGTTCTTTTTGCTCAGCACGCACTATCGCCGACCCATCGAGTTCTCCGATGAAGAACTCGCGAGCAAGAAAAAGGGCCTGGACACTTTCTACCGGCTGATCGATCGTGTCGAGCGGGCCTCGGGCCGCTCTCCGTATGATGATCTCCCCACGCTGCACAAACCCCAGCTCGACAAGTACGACGAGCGCTATCATGCACTCGTCGAGAGCATCCTCGCCCAGCGCACGCGATTCCTCGATGCCATGGACGACGACTTCAACACGGCCGGCGCGATCAGCGTTCTGTTCCAGACCGCCGGCATCATCAACAAGTTCATGGACCAGCACGCCGTCGAAACGACAATGAGTGACGAATTGAGGGAACTGGCGCTCGCTGCCACGAGGACTCTAGTGGAAGACGGGCGCATTCTCGGGCTTTTCGAGGAGCCGCCCAAAGCTGCGGCTAGCGGCGGGGATTCGCTGACGGGAGGCCTATTGGATCTGTTCGTGCAACTGCGTAACGACGCCAAGAACGAAAAGAATTACACCCTCGCCGACAAAATCCGAGAACAGTTGACAGACATGGGCGTTACACTGGAAGATCGCCCTGACGGCACGCATTGGCGGATCGGCTAGGCCCGAATTCTAGCCACGAAGGCACGAAGGAAAGAAATGGAGAATGGAGAATGGAGAAGCAACGGCAAAGTTCGGGACTGTGTCCTTGAAGTGGAAGCAGTTTCTCGTTCTTCGGTTCTTCGTTTTCCATTCTCCATTTCCAACTCTTGGTGCCTTTGTGTCTTCGTGGCAGGATTAGCGTGAGAAATACGGGCCAGGCGGTGGCGAAAGGTAATGTTCAGGGAGGAACAATGCGAATCTGTGGTGTCGATCCCGGCTTGCAGGTGACCGGCTACGGCGTTATTGATCTGGCCGGCGATCGGGCCAATGTGGTTGACGCCGGTACGATCAAATCCGACGCCGGAGAGGAACTTCCCATTCGGTTGCGGCAGATCTATCGCGATTTGTGCGAAGTGCTCGATGAGCACGAGCCCGACATTCTCGCCGTGGAGAACGTGTACTCGCACTACAGCCATCCTCAGACCGCAGTTGTGATGGCCCATGCACGCGGCATGGTGCTGCTCGCGGCTGCCGAGCGAGACATCGAAGTGTGCAGTTTCGCGGCCACTCAAATCAAACGCGCGCTCACCGGAAACGGGCGCGCGAGCAAGATGCAAATGCAGCAGGCCGTCCGCATGAACCTCGGCCTGGATGTGGTTCCCGAACCGCATGATGTTGCGGATGCGCTGGCCATCGCGCTGTGTCAGGCAGTCCATGAAAAACCCGCAGCCACGCGAGCGCATCAGGCCGGGAAGCTCGGAGTCGCTGGCTCATGATTACCAAACTGACGGGAATCGTTACGGAAGTACAGGAGCAGTCGGTCGTCCTTGAGCGTGAGGGCATCGGCTACGAAGTGCTCGTGCCGGGCTATGCGGTGGGGGAGTTGGCGGCCCATCGAGGTCGTGAGGTCGTGTTCCACACTCTGGAGTTCCTCGAAGGTAACTCGGCCAACGGAAACCTGGTTCCTCGGCTGGTGGGCTTTCTCCATCCCGAAGACAAAGCGTTCTTCAGCCGTTTTATTGGAGTCAAAGGGATCGGCCCGCGTAAAGCGCTGAAGGCTCTTTCCGAGCCGATCGCGAAGATCGCAAACTGGATCACCGACCGTGAACTGCACTTGCTGGCCACGCTGCCGGGGATCGGTCGGCGGGGGGCGGAGATGATCGTCGCGGAATTGAAAGGCAAGGTCGATGAATTCGCGAGCGGTACGGCCACGGTGAGCACGGGGACGACGGAGCGTTGGGCTCAGCCCCAGCAAGACGCCCTGGAGGTCATGATGGCGTGGGGCGACGGGCGGAACGATGCCGTCCGCTGGCTCGAAAGGGCGGCCCAACTGCACCCAGACCTCTCTTCCGCAGACGAATGGGTCAAGGCTTGTTATCGCATCAAAGCCGGAGCCGAGGGATAAGCAATGGCCCGAGAACGC
>JACZTW010000105.1 GCA_022573485.1 Planctomycetota bacterium | reverse complement strand
GGTTCGGGATGTTGCGGATACCAGGTTTCGAAACAAAACAGGAAAAACACGAACGCGCCGTGCAGCTCCGCGAGGTAAAACAGCACCGCGAACCACATTGAATCCAGCGAAAACGTGTACAATGCCCGATAGCCCAAGTAGACGACGATCAGCAGTGCGACCGGCACCAAGCATTGATTGACGCGCTTTGGAGACATGAACCGCCATTTCAGTGCGGAGTCCAAGAGTTTAGGGGTTTAAGAGTTTGGGAGTTGCCCAGTTCGGTACGCATCCGCGCAACTCGAAACCTTCCCGATTCCCGCACTCCTGAGCGCTCCCCTGCGGGTCGCCGCTAAACGAACACTTCGATACTCCGCAACTCCTGAACTCTCTTACTTTGTTTGCTCGTCGGAGATGACTTCGCCGTCGCGAAGTGTCAGGATCCGATCACAGCGCGCGGCGACGTCGGCCTCGTGCGTGACCATAAGGATGGTCTTGCCATCCTGATGAAGTTGATCGAAAATGCCGAGTATCATTTGCCCCGTAGCGGTGTCCAAATTGCCCGTGGGCTCGTCCGCCAGCACGATGATCGGATCATTGATCAGTGCCCGCGCGATGGCCACGCGCTGCTGCTGCCCGCCGGAGAGTTCATTGGGTCGGTGATGGCTCCGATCAGACAAATCCACCAGTTCAATCAATTCTCGGGCTTTCGCCTCGCGCTCCTTCGCGAGCAGACCCTGATAGAACAGCGGCACCTCTACGTTCTCAAGCAGCGTCAGTTGCGGAATCAGATTGAAGCTCTGAAACACAAAGCCGATGTACTTGCAGCGAATTTCGGATAGCTCATCATCATTGTACTTCGCGACATCCTCATTGTTGAGGAAGTAGCGCCCCGAGGTCGGCCGATCGAGGCAGCCGAGCAAGTTCAGCAAGGTGCTCTTGCCGGATCCGCTGGCGCCGCAAATGGCGACGTATTCGCCCCTGCCGAAACTGATGCTGACGCCGCGGAGCGCATGCACCTCCACGTCACCACCCGGCATGCAGTAGATCTTCGTCAGCGACTCCACGCGGGCTACGGAATCGGCAAAGGTTGATGATGTGCTGTCGCGCACCGTGGTTGGTTCATCCGCTAGTCGTGTCATGGGATACTTATCGAGGAACCGTGCGACTCAGTTCGAGACATCGCGTGAGTCGCTGCGTTAGCCCCGTTTGCCTCCGCCCCTTGGGCGTCCCTTACCGCCGCCGCGAGTCCGTTTGCCCATCCCTTTCATGCTGCCTCCGGTTCGTTTCCCGCCCCCCATACGCGGCTTCCGCTGCGCGGCCTCGGCGCCCGGCATGGGTCCGCCGGGCATCCAGTCCTCCGGCGGTTCCACTTCCGGAAGACGCGTTTTCATCAAGTCACTCACCGCCAGCAAAACCTCCTGGCCCGGTTCCAGACCGGACTTGATTTCCACGAATTCATCGCTGGCCAGCCCGAGTTGCACCTCGATCGGTTCTGCGTCATCTTTGTGGCCCACAAAAACGAAGCTCTTGTGCATCTTGGAATAGATCGATTGGACCGGAACCGCGACCACATCCGTCAATTCTGAAACGAGGATCTCCACGCGGGCGGTCACGCCCGGCTTGAGTAGCGGGTCACTCTCGTTGATCGTGATTTCAGTCTCATACTCCTTCAGTTCGGGGTTCAACCAGCGATTCTGGGAATCCGCCAGCACGGCGATCTTGGTAATCCGGCCGGTGTACTTGCGGTCACTGATGCCCTCCACTTCGATGATTGCTTCCTGATCGAGTCGGATCTTGTCGGTCTGGGCCTCGTGGATCCGCACGACGACCTTCATCTCTGAAGTGTCGGGCAACTGCATAATGGTCTGTCGCTCGAAGACCTCCGCGCCCTCCTTGATTTGATCATCTCTGCCCATCCAGCGAGAGCTGCCGCCGCCGTACACGACCAAACCGTCCGCCGGAGCGAGAATCATGGTCTTGGCCATTTTGTCTTCGAGCTTTTGGAGACGTTGGCGCTTTAGAGCGAGTTCGTCCTTTCGAGCCTGCACGGCAACCTGCTTCTCGCTGAGCTTGTTATCCGCCTCTTGCTTGACCCGCTCGAGTTCCTTCTCCGCCTCGCTGACATCCGACGTTTTCTGCGCCAGGTCTTTGACGTGCGTGTAGTTCTCGAGGATCTCCAGGTCTCGTTTGGCCTTTTCGAGTTCCACTTGGGCTCCGTATTCTGCAAACTCATCCCGATCGTATTCCGATTTGGTGATGAACTTCTTCTTGTAGAGAGTCTTGGAATACTCGAAATTGCTCTGGAACCGCTCGTGTTCCTTTTCGGCGGAGTCAATGCGAAAAGCGGCATCCTGCTTTTGCCGAGGCCACTCGCCCAATTCGTACTTCTCCAAGTCGAGCTTCGCCAGCCGGAGCTTTAGTTCGCCCTTGCGGATATTGCTTTCGTTTTGACCTTCGAGGATCTCCAATTGCCGCTCCGCCGATTCAAAAGTGGCCTCGGCGGCGGCGACTTGAATCTTCTCACCTTGCACGCGCTCTTCGATTTCATCGCTGGCCAGTTCTACGAGCAAATCGCCTTTCTTAACGCTGCTGCCTTCGGGCACGAGAGAAATAATCGTGGAGCGCCCGCTGACCTCCGACTTGATGTCGATCGAGCTGGAAGCCTTCAGTTCACCCTTCTCTTGAAGGATGACCTTGAAGTTCTTGCGAACCGCCGTGAACGTATCCCTCGGCCCTGCGTCTCGGCTGCCGGCGAAGCTGGAGACGCCCCACCACGTTGACAGCCCTGCCAACGGGATCGCCACCATCATTATCAGCGCTCTCATTACGGATGTCCTTTCATCTCAAGGAGATCGAGGATCGCCTGTATTTCCCACCCGAGGGTGTCAGAAAAGGGCTCGATCCGACATAAGTCCAACGACAACATATTGTAACGGCTCGTAGCCGAACGGACGACCAAAAATAATTCCGCACCTTCCTTCCGCTCGCAGGCTCAATAGTTACAAGGACTTGCGATCATTGAGCTGCTTTGTCAGTCCAACCACCGGCCGTCTTCGCCGACCCGCAGCGTCCCGGTAGCCAATCGGAACTCAAGAATGGCCCGTCGGAATGAAGACACGTCGCGATCGTAATCGTTGCGGGCCCGCAGGAGGGCGTCGTCGGCGTCGACGATATCCTGATTGTCGATCTCGCCTTTCTCGAACCGAATCTGGGCCTGCTCACGCCGAAGCTCGTTGCTCCGAATATTCTGCACCTGAATCTCCATACTGAATTTCGCTCGATCGATCTGACGCCGGGCGCGGCGGACTTCCAATCGCACGCGATCGAGCGCCTCGTCATAGCCGCGCTCCGCGCGCCGAAGACCGATGATCGAAGACCGGTATGCGTTGCGCTCGGCCTTGCGGTCCAGCGGGATCTCCAAGTCGATACCCACATCCCAGGTCTCATCGTCCTCCCGAAAGTGAAACGCACTCTGATGATCGGGATTGCTGCTGTAACTGACGCTCCCGCTCAGATCCAGATCGGGCAGGAGGTTGTTGCGGGCGATCTCCACACCACGGCGGACGTCATCAACCCGATCGCGATTGGTCAACAAATCCAACCGCAGACGCGTCGCGGTCTCGATGGCCAGGTACTCCGTCACACTCGGTTCGGGCAAGTCCAGTCCCTCCTCGACCACATCGATGGCGTTGGTCGTGGGCATGCCGATCAAAATCTTGAATTCATCCAAGGCCGTCTCATAGTCCTCCTTGGCGACGGCCACCGAGTTCTGGGCCGTCAGGAATGAATCATTGGCACGATCTGCATCGAGCTGGATGATCCTCTCCGCATCCGCCAGAGCCTGGGAACTCTCCCAGTTGTCCCGTGTGCTCTGTCTGTTGGCAATCGAGTTGCGAATACTCGCCTTTGTGCTCAGCAGATTGAAATACTCACCAGCCACCTGCGTCAGGAATCGGCGCCGAAAGCGCTCATAGGATCGGACCGCGTAGATCAAACTTCGTTCCGCCTGGTAGCGCGATTCGTAGGCCACCCGGCCCCCGCCGCGCAGCAAGGGAATGTTCGCGCTCACGATCATCGTGCCGGACTCAGAGTTCGTGACGTGGTTCTCCAGATCCCGGACCATGGTGCCGATCCACTGGGCCACCACTTGACCGCCGAACGGCAGGCGCTGGGTCATGGCCACGTCCGCCGTGGCCTGCATGGCACGATCCGGATCGGAATCCTGCGGAAACTCCGTGTAGGATGCGCGGAGGTTGGATACGAACCGCGGCGTCCACAGATGGCGCTCCAGCGTCAAACCAAGAGCCCGCAAGTACAGATCCTCTTTTGCATCTTGAACCCTGCGGGAATGTCGAACGGCATAGGCCAGCGCCTCCGCAAGGGTCAGCGACTCGCCGAAGTAGAGTTCATCTTGCTCGGCTTCCTCCTGGCTGGTTTCTTCCAGCGCCGGATCGGCCAGGTCTTCATCGAGCTGATCTGCACCATTGTCCTGGAGTGGTTCAGACGGCGAGTTGGAATCACGGGCCGTGTCCTCGTCAGGGGCAGACTCCAATGCGCGCTCCTGCTCCGGCTGATCTTCATCCGTCACGGGCGCGACGGCAGGGGGCGCCGTCTTGAACTCGGCCGGCACCTCGGTGGTTACCGGGTGCGGGACAAAGGCGTAGGGATCGCTGGCGGATCCAATATCGATCGCTTCATCGTTCAGGCGAACGTCCGTGGCCTGCCCCAGAGCCGCGAGCTGCCGTTGCTGAATGAGCTTATAGACCTCGCGATCGGCATCAGCGACGAACAAGCCGCATCCGCCAAGGAGCGGCAGCGTACCGGCGAAGATCGCGATCAGGATTGGCCTGTTGTCGGCGATGATGAAAACCCCATTGTGGCCCGGGAAACTCGCATCTGAGACGAGACTGCGAATCCTCGCAATCCCGCCTATCATATACCCATGGTAACCGATCCGGCTGCAATCATCGAGCGCGTATCTGAGCGGCTCTCGGCGCTTCGGAGCGTCTGTTGCATGACCGGAGCCGGGGTCTCTGCCGAGAGCGGCGTGCCCACTTTCCGGGGGCAGGGCGGTTTATGGCAGGGTCGGCGGGCCGAAGATGTCGCCACGCCGCAGGCGTTTCAGCGCGATCCCGAGGGCGTGTGGGAATTCTATAACTACCGCCGCGAGAAGCTGTTGGCCTGCAAGCCAAACGCTGGCCATGCCGCAATCGCCGCTCTGGAAGCCGTCTTTGACGACTGGACATTGATCACGCAAAACGTGGATGGGCTGCACCGGCAAGCCGGCAGCAGAAACATCGTAGAACTCCACGGGAATATATGGACGACTCGATGTACCGCTTGCTGTCAAGAATTCGATCACTTTGGCGACAAATTGAGCCGCAGGCCCACCTGCAACGATTGCGGAGGACTACTCAGGCCGGGCGTGGTGTGGTTCGGCGAGATGCTCCCGCCGGACGCTTTGGCAGCCGCCCAGGACGCCGTAGGCCGCTGTCAGGCCATTCTGGTGGTCGGAACCAGCTCAGTGGTCGAGCCGGCGGCCTCGATGGCCGGCTGGGCCCGCGCTCACGGTGCGCTGGTCGTGGAAATCAACCTCGAGCGCACGCCGCTCTCGGAGCAAGCGGACGAGTGTCTGTTCGGCAAGGCGGGCGAGATTCTGCCCAGGCTGGTGTCCGCTCTGAAGGCACGAAAATCGGATCCATCGCAATAAATTGAGCGATCCCGGAATCGATGAGAATGGAGACCCGCATTTCCAGATGCCTTTCGATGCGGGAATCTCGGATACTTCGGATCGCCTGCTAAACGGCAAGCCACGGGTTGCACCGCTCGCCACGTGTTGCACCGCTCGAATTGACTTGGTCGTTTAGCAGATCCGGCGTATTGCGTCACATGCACGGGAGGCAGTACAATAATCCAACCGGGACCGATCCCCCACGGGTGTGGAGGGTCGGCATGATCCAATGAATCCTCGTTTTATTCCAGAAGGAGCAACCAATGAGAAGCAGGATCCTGCGATTGTTGAGTATTGCGATAGTTTGTGTGGCGTGGGCATTGATGAGCGGCACCGCCGGCGCCCAAAGTCACGACCATGCCCATGCAACCATCGGAAAGCCGGCCCCGATGTTCACGCTGAAGGACACGACCGGCAAGACACACAGTTTGGAAGACATCCTGAAGAAGGAAGACACCAAGGCGGTGGTCCTGGAGTGGTTCAATCACACCTGTCCTATTTGTGCCCGCCACGGCAAGGCTCAGACCATGAGCAAGCTGGTGGACAAGTACAAGGACAAGGGCGTGGTGTGGCTGGGCATCGACTCGACGCATTACAACGAAGGCAAGGAGTCGGAGATCAATGAGACCATCAAGAAATGGGGCGTCAACTATCCCATCTTGACCGATTTCAACGGCAACGTCGGCCACCTCTACGGCGCCAAGACGACGCCGCACATGTTCATCATTGATAAGAAGGGTGCGGTTGTATACACCGGCGCCATCGACGACGATCATCGGGGCAAGAAACCCGAAACCGAGCGCACGGTCTACGTGGCCGACGCCCTGGATCAGGTTCTGGCCGGCGAGACCGTCGCCAATGCCCAAAACAAGTCCTACGGCTGTTCCGTAAAGTACAAGCAGTAACTCGGCAGTTTGCGGATCCTCTTCGTGGGATCAAGAATGTGACGGCGGGTCTCTCGGCCCGTCGTTTTTTTGTATCCTTGCCAGCGCGCTCGCCGCCCGTTACACTTTGCCGGATTCGTCTGCGTCGGTTCGAGAACTATCCATGCGCGTGCCGCCACGCTGAGTGCTCCCGCATTTCACCATGAGTGTTCGTTTCTCAATTGTTTTCTGCCTCGTTGCAATGTGCGGCTGCAACAGCCCTGTGCTCGTCAACTTTTCCAGGGCGGAGCGGCTGGGCAAGCAGCAACGGAAGGAACTATTCGTGTACTACGAATCATGGCTGTCGATCGACTGCGGGGAAATGAAGAGGCAGATCCAGTCCCTCCCGGTCCAACAATTGCTGGCGGACAAAATCGTCTGCATTCTCGAAGAAAGTTATGAGCCGAATGTCCGGTATGTCGCCCAATACGGCGTTCATCGCTATCCGGCGGTGATTCTCGTTCACCGCGATGGCACCTATCACCAACGCACGGGCGTGATGAGCGCGGAGGGCATCACGAACTTCCTCAAAACCGCCGCGCCGCCCGGGCAACAGCCCATGATCAATCCGCAAATCCCTCGAGAGATTGACTACGACTGGGAGGCGGATTACGAGCGCGCGTTCGAGATCGCCGATCAGCAACATCGGCCGGTGTTCATATTTTACAAATCCGTCGTCAGCGCCGACGCCAACGAGATGTTCGGCACGCTTGACCGGCCCGACGTGGCGGAACTCTTCGACGACACCGTAAACTGCCTGCTGGACTGGGGTTACGCGCCCAATCGTCGGTTCATGACTCAGTACGGCGTGACCAACGTCCCCGCGCTCGTCATCGTGAATCCGGACGGCACGCACCATGCCCGCCAAGGGCGTATGACTGCCGCCCAGGTCATCAGTTTCGTCCGCACCGCCAAGGTATCCAGGCGGTAAGGCCCGTCCGGCGGCTAGATGGATTTGATTGCCTCCCTAATCTATAATGCCCCAGTCAGTTCGGCAATTCGGGCACACCGACACCGATGCCGCGCCGGCGTAGTCCATTGAGGAACAACCATGAGCAGTCCATTTTGTACGATTGACGAGGCCCTCGACGACTTGCGGGCGGGGCGGATGATCGTCCTGGCGGACGACGAGGATCGCGAGAATGAAGGCGATTTGGTCGTGGCTGCCGAGAAGGTCACGCCGGAGATCATCAATTTCATGCTCAAGCAAGGCCGCGGCGTACTCTGTCTGCCGCTGACGCGCAAGCGCTGTGAGTTGCTCAATTTGCCGCTGCAGACGGGTGAAAACACGACTCAGTTCGGCACTGCTTTTACCGTGACCATCGATGCCCATCAGCGTTTCGGCGTCACTACCGGCGTCTCCGCCTCCGACCGCAGCACGACGTTGCTCCGCACCATCGCCGACGACGCTACGCCGTCGGATTTCACGCGCCCCGGCCATATCAACCCGCTGATGGCCCGCGACGGAGGCGTTCTGGTCCGCGCCGGCCAAACAGAGGGCGCGGTCGATTTGTGCCGTTTGGCCGGGCTCAAGCCGGCGGGCGTCCTCATCGAAATCATGAATGACGACGGCACCATGGCCCGGCTGCCGGATCTGACGACGTTCTGTAAGAGTCACGGCTTGCGCATCTGCACCATCGCCGATCTCGTCGAGTACCGCATTCAACGGGAGCGCTTCGTCGAGCGCGGCGAAGAAATCAAACTGCCGTCCAAGTTCGGCGACTTCACGCTGATCGAGTACGGCACACCCGTGGATCCCGAGCCGCACCTCGCGCTGGTGTGCGGGGGCATCGGCCAAGTCGATGAGCACGGCGGCGCCGTCATCCACGAGGAACCGGTATTGGTTCGCGTCGAATCGGAGTGCTTCACGGGTCATGTACTCGGCTCACTGCGTTGTGATTGTGGCTCTCAACTGCAGACGGCGATGCAGCAGATTAACCGGATCGGAAAGGGCGTATTGCTCTATCTGCGCCAGGAAGGCCGGGGCATCGGCCTGCACAACAAGCTCAAAGCATACAAGCTGCAGGATCAAGGTTACGACACCGTCGAAGCCAACGAGAAGCTCGGCTTCCGGGCGGATCGCCGCGACTACGGCGTGGGCGCTCAGATTCTGCGCGATCTCGGCCTGCGCAAGATCCGAATCCTGACCAACAACCCCAAGAAGGCGCAGCGTCTGGCGGTCTACGGTCTGGAAATCGTCGAGCAAGTGCCCATTGAAATCGCCGCCAATGAACACAACCGCGATTACCTACGCGTGAAACGTGACAAGCTCGGACACCTCCTGCAGGAACTCTAGAGCGCCCCGCCCGCGCGCGAACGAGTTCTGTAGCTCAGGCGCAGCGGCACGCGGCGCCTCACGGATTTGATTCGATGGCCGCTCAGTTTGGCACGGTCAAGCTCTACGTTCTCTTGACTGAGGCGCTCTGTCGTGGCGACTGGTACGAAACGGCTGAAGCCGCCTTGGCAGGCGGCGCCCGGGCCATTCAACTTCGCGAGAAACAACTCGCCGATGCCGAACTGCTCGATCGCGCTCGCCGAATCCGCGAACTGTGTGAGCGGCGTGAGGCACTGTTGATTATCAACGATCGCCCTGACATTGCGTTGGCGGCGGGCGCACACGGGGTACACCTCGGCCAGGGCGATCTTCCGGTGAGCGAGGCTCGGCGAATCCTCGGAGACGAGTGCATCATCGGCGTGAGCACGCACACCGTCGAACAAGCGAAATTGGCCGTCGCCGACCTGCCGGATTATATCGCCGTCGGGCCGATGTTCGCATCACACACCAAACCGCAGGGCCATATTGCCGGACCGGAGACCCTGGCCGCCGTACGTCGTCTTACGTCATTGCCTCTGGTCGCAATTGGTGGTATCACACTGGAAAATGCGGCGCAGTGCGCGCCCGCCTCCGCCTTGGCGGTCTGTAGCGCAGTGATCAGCGTCGATGATGTCGCTTCGGCGACACGGGAACTGCTGGAAGCATGGAGATTGACCCGTTCCCCCGCCGCGGAACGGGTCAGAACGGAAGACGAGTAGGAACTCTTGAAATCGGATTTTTTGGATACGCTCGAAGACCGCGTGCTCATCGGTGACGGGGCGATGGGCACGGAACTGTACGCCCGCGGCGTGGGGCTGGATGTCAACTTCGACGAACTCAATTTGACGCGGCCCGATTTGGTTCAGTCTGTTCACCAAGACTACGTGCAGGCTGGCGCGCGGTTTCTGGAAGCGAACACCTATGGCGCAAGCCGCGGCCGCCTGCAAGGCTATGGCCTGGCGGATCGCCTGACGGACATCAACGCGGCGGGCGTGCGACTGGCCCGCGGCGCTGCCAACGGAAAGGCCTTTGTGGCGGGTTCGATTGGCTCGCTGCCCTCCGAGGAGTTTACCGACGATCCCGTGGTGTGGTCGGCGGACGAAGTTTACGAGATCTTCAAGGAACAGGCGGTCATTCTCGCCGACGCCGGCGCCGATGTCATATTGCTTGAGACTTTTTCCGATCTGGAGCAACTGCAGCAGGGCGTGCGGGCGGTCAAGGACCACACCGACCTGCCGATCATCGCGCAGCTCACCTTTCAACATCGGGCGGTCACGGCCGGCGGCGTCGACGTCTATTCGGCCCTGCACAGCCTCGTGGAACTCGGCGCGGACGTCGTCGGCACCAACTGCGGGCGCGGCGTGGCCAACGTGTTGCACATCATCGAGGAGTTCGGCTCGCGATCGAAGGCCAAGATCTCCGCATTTCCCAACGCCGGCTTCCCCGAGGATGTCGGCGGGCGGATTATGTATCTCACCGCGCCGCAGTATCTGGCCACCATGGCAGAACGCATGGTCGAGGCCGGGGCCAATCTGGTCGGCGGCTGTTGCGGCACCACGCCGAAGTCGATCGAAGCCATCGCCGAACGCATCGGGCGGTGCAAACCCGCCCCACGCCGAATCAAGAAAGTCCCCAAAGCCGCAGTTGTGGAAACGCCGATCCTGCCGCCGGCCCGGCAGACTTATCTCGATCGAACTCGGGATCGCGCGGTCATTTTCGTCGAACTGGATCCGCCGTTCGGCCTGAATTTTGAAAAGATTCTCACCGGCGCCCGAGTGTTGCACCACATGGGCGTCGATGCGTTGACGATGGGTGAATCGCCGCTGGCGACGTTGCGGGTCAGCAACCTCGCGACGGCCGCTCTTGTTCAGGGCCAAGTCGGCATCGAGTGCATCGTGCACATGACTTGCCGCGACCACAACATCATCGGCCTTCAGGCTGGCCTGATGGGCGCCTGGGTGCAGGGCATCAAGTCCGTACTGATCATCACCGGCGACCCCGCCAAGCTGGGCAATCAGCCCGGCGCCTCGAGCGTTTATGACCTCAACAGCATCGGGCTGATCAAGATCGCTGCCAACCTGAATCGCGGCATCAACTACGCGGGCGCGGGCATCCACAAGGCCACCGGCTTCAGCATTGGTTGCGGATTCAACCCGAACTTCAAGAACCTGCAATTTGAGGTCAGCAAGCTCAAACGCAAGATCGCCGCCGGGGCTATGTTCATCATGACACAGTTGGTGTTCGATCCTGAGAAGTTCGCCCAAGCTGTGAGCATGATCCGCGAGGCGGGCATCGAAGTTCCGATTTTCCCCGCGGTGTTCCCCTTCGCCTCCGGCCGCAATGCGGAATTTCTGCACCACGAGTTGCCGGGCGTGACCGTGCCCGAGCAGTACCTGGCCCGCATGGCTAAGACCGACAA
>JACZTW010000104.1 GCA_022573485.1 Planctomycetota bacterium | reverse complement strand
TTGTGTCTTTCCATCTCGAATTTGCTGAACGTGTCTTCGATGGGCACGGGGTACTCGCCCGTGAAGCACGCGGCACAAAAGTGTTCCGCGCCGCCTTTGACACAGGACAACATTCCCTCCAACGACAAATAGGCCAACGAATCGATTTTGAGGTAATCGCGGATATCGTCCACGCTGCGCGTGTGTGCGACGAGTTTCTTGCGATCGGGGAAGTCGATGCCATAGTAACAGCCGTGCCGGATGGGGGGCGAAGCCACGCGCAAGTGAATCTCCGTGGCACCCGCATCGCGCAGCGCGCCCATCTTGCCTCGTGTCGTGGTTCCTCGGACCACGGAATCTTCCACCACAATCACGCGTTGCCCGCGAACGACTTCCTTGATGACGTTCAATTTGATCTTCACCGCCATATCGCGCATGTGCTGCTCGGGCATGATGAACGATCGCCCGGCGTAGTGGCTGGTCGTGAAGCCGCGTTCCAGCGTGATGCCGCTCTCGTGGCTGTAGCCGATGGCGGCGCAGCGGGCACAATTGGGCACGGAAATCACGATGTCGCCTTCGGCCGGCGCCTCCCGCGCAAGTTGCCGACCCATTTGCGTCCGCACGATGTGGACATTCTGCCCGAATATGTTGCTGGCCGGATCGGCAACGTAGACGTGCTCGAAGACACATTGAGAGGATCTGCCTTCGGGCGGCTCGGCGAAGAACTCCGACGTCATGCCGGAGTCATCGATGGTCACGATCTCCCCAGGCAGGACATCGCGAACATACTCTGCGTCAACAATGTCGAGCGCGCAAGTCTCCGAAGCTACGACCCAGGCGCCGGTGTCGAGCTGCCCCAGGCACAGTGGCCGGAAGCCGCCCGGATCACGTATGGCGATCATCTTGCCGTTCAAAAGCAGCAGCAGACTGTAAGCGCCCTGCAAATGGCTCAGCACGTGCGGGAGGGGATTGGCCTTGGCCATGTGCGACGGCTTGGCCAGCAAGTGCGTGATGATTTCCGTATCGCTGGTCGTCAAGAAAATGTGTCCATGCTGCTCATAATCGTGTCGCAGCCGTGCGGCATTGATGATGTTGCCGTTATGCGCGATGGCCACTTGCCCGCCGGCGTAGTTGAAGAGCAGCGGCTGGGCATTGGTGTCGGTGCAGGATCCCGTCGTCGAATAGCGCACGTGTCCGATGGCAATCGGATTGGCCAACTCTTCCAGAGTGCGTTTATTGAACACTTCGTTGACGAGTCCCACTTTGGCGTGGCGCTGGACGGGCGCATCGCCGCCGGCGGTCGTGCAGATGCCGGCGGATTCTTGCCCGCGGTGCTGCTGCGCGAACAGTCCCAGTTGCGTGAGAACCGCGGCGCTGGGATGCCCGAAGACACCGAACAACCCGCAGGAGTGTTTTACTTCGGCGTTAGACATAAGACTCTGGTTTGGTCCTCGCAAAGAACAGGCCTCGATTCAACGCGCGTTAAAAGCTAGCGAGAAGAAGACCCGCATAGCTTGAGGCGTGAAAAAGTCCTGGGTTCGCGAGCCAAGTCCTCAGATTAGCGAGACGAAGCAGGCCGGTCAACCGGCGGTCTCATAACTCATCGGCCGCGATGTATGAGGACCGTAAACGGCAGCTTCTGCTTGTCCGCGAACAACTTAAAACTTAAGTTAGAAACGAGGTAGGGGTTATTCCGCCAACCCTGCGACGGCCCATAAGTCAGGGGCGTTATGTGGCCTGTGTCGCGGAAGACGAGGGGGTTACAGCCCGCGTACGTCAGTTTCGGGGGAAAGAAGCGTATGAATCCGCCACAGGATGTGTTCACCACCGGCCAGGTTGCCAAGATTTGCAGTGTCGCCCCACGGACGGTCTCCAAGTGGTTCGACAGCGGCCAACTTCGGGGATATCGCATTCCCGGCAGCAAGGACCGCCGCATTCCGCTGGACCAGTTGATCCGATTTATGAGAGTGCATGGCATGCCTCTCAATGGGCTTGACGGCGGGTTGATTCGCGTTTTGGTGCTCGATCCCGACGAGGAACTCGCTTCAGCCGTCAGGCAGGCGCTCCTCGATGCCGGGCGTTTCGAGGTGGATACTGCCAACGGGGCCTTTTCCGGCGGCGTTGCGGCGGAGAAGTTCAGGCCGCACTTGATCCTGTTGGATCCTGACGGCCTGCAGTTGGACGCGGAGCGGCTTTGTCGCTTCTTGCGCAACAGTGAGGATCTTCAGGGAACCAGCCTCCTCGCCATGAGCCGCGACATGACCGATGCAAGAGGCCAAATGTTCTTGCAGCAGGGCATTGCTCAATACATCCAAAAACCGTTCGACGCCCAGGCCCTCATCCAGTCAATCGATGACACTGTATCAATCGTAGCTTGAGCCATATGAATCAGAGCCCAGAGTCCCGGCGCGCCGGGAACGGGTCAACAGATTGCGGAATGCGGAATGCGGATTGCGGAATCAGAGCCCAGAGTCCCGGCGCGCCGGGAACGGGTCATGCTCACAGTCGCGGTCTCCGCAAAACGCGGTGCCAAGTCCGAGAATCCTCCGCTGCTTCATCAGCGACGAAGTCTCATAATGCGGACTGCCGGGCAATCCGAGCCAGATCATGCCTTCCGCGAAAGAGACCGATTCTGAAACTGGTATGATCTCCACTGAATCGACTACCGAGCACACAATCCACGTCCTGCTCGTGGATGACGAAGAGTCCTTCCGCACCGCGACGGCCAAGCGGCTGCGCCTGCGCGGCTTGCAGGTTTCTGAAGCTGCGGACGGCGAGCAGGCGGATGCCTTTCTAAGTGATCAAGTTCCTGATGTGGTGATCTGCGATCTCAAGATGCCGAACATGGACGGCATGACGCTGTTGCGGAAGCGGATTCAAGATTTCCCGGCGACCGCGTGGATCATCCTCACAGGCCAGGCATCGGTCGATAGCGCCGTCGCCGGAATGAAGCTCGGCGCCGCGGACTACTTGCAGAAACCGGTCGATGCCGAAGATCTCGAACAAGCCGTCCGCCGCGCCTACGACAAGAACAGCCCGGCCCGACTGCTCGCAGAGATACGCACGCAACTCCACGACGGCACAACGAGATTCGGCATCATCGGCAAGAGCCAACATGTGCAGGACACGTACGAGTTCATCGTCAAGGCGGCCCGCAGCGATCAACCGGTACTGATTACGGGCCAGAGCGGCACGGGCAAGGAACTGGTCGCCCGAGGCGTACACGAGCAGAGCGACCGGGCCAGCCGGCCTTTCGTGACGATCAATTGCGCGTCCCTGTCCGATACGCTTCTGGCGAACGATTTGTTCGGCCACGTGGAAGGCGCCTACACGGGGGCGGTGGGGACCAAGCAGGGCCTGTTCGAGGTCGCCGACGGCGGCACGCTCTTCGTGGATGAAATCGGAGACATGTCGCTGCCGAATCAGGCGGCTATGCTGCGCGTCATCGAGACCGGGCAGTTCCGCCGATTGGGCGAGACAAAGGAACGCTGCGTCGACGTACGCGTGGTTGCGGCCACGCTCCGCGACCTCCCGGAGATGGCTGAGAAGCAAGCCTTTCGCGAGGATCTGTTCTATCGCTTGAATGTGCTGCCGTGGTCGCTGCTTCCGGTCTGCGAGCGACGTGAAGACATCCCGCTGCTCATTCAGCACTTCCTGGAGCGTCATGGCGTGCGTACCGGCGAGCCGAAGCGATTATCGCCGGATGCGATGGTCGCTTTGCAGGCCTACGATTGGCCCGGCAACATCCGCGAGATGGCCAACATCATCGAACGGGCGGCCACGTTTTGCGACGACTACAACATCCAAGCCGCCGACCTCCAGCTCGGCCTGAAGAAGGGCGTGGCCACCGCCGACGGTGTCTCCAGCCGATTAAACGACGTCGAGCGCGACCATGTCCTGCGCGTCTTCGATGCCAACGGCCGAAACAAGGTCGCCACCGCCAAAGCCCTCGGCATCAGCCGAATGAAGCTCTACCGCATGCTCGATCAGTACGGCATTGATTGAGTGTAAGCCCGCATTTCTCCCGAACAGATCAGACCATTACTTCGGGCTCGTGACTCGCGGTTCACTGGGCTTCTCCATCGCGCGCTCACTCAGATCGATCAGCTTCAAGCTCACCAAGATCATTCCAACCAGTGCAACGAGCGTTATGACGGCGAGAGCTGGCCCCGCTATGGCCACACGCCCGCCAGGAACCTCAAACTCCGCACTCGTTACGATCGCGCTTTCAGGATCAGAATTTCCTTTCTGTTTCCTCATGGTCGGTCCTTCTTCGATGTCGTCGCTGACCGTCGGCACCATTTTCGAACTCGGTAAAGCTTGCGTGAGAGCGCCGCTGGTGTCTTGTAGCCCAGCCGTTCCGATAACTCATTTATCCGGATTCGCGGTCCGATTCCTCGGGTGAATCCGAAGTGTTGCCTCAATACCTCCCGTTCATCATGCGTCAGCAGCGCAGGCAAATATGCGAGCTTAATCGCGAGGACAGTACGAAGACTGAGCCTCCTGGATTGCTCCAAATACTCCTTCAAATTCGGCGCGTCCGTTCGGATTGGTCGCGTTCGTCGCACGAGGTAGTGACTGACGGCCACGGTTTGGAGATAGCGAACTGCCTGACGCGCAGCCGCTGCCCGTGAGCTGTCGAAGTTCTGGAGAAATCGTTCGGCGAGTACGTCCGTGTGCGTCATTGCGAATGCGCTGAAGTCCTCGGGCCCTCCGATCGAGAGGCCCACATGCTCAACGATTCGCTTGCGCACGAATTTGGAAGTCAGCGCTGCGAAGTCGCGCTCCTCGGTCAGAGCTATCAGTGCGCAGGCAAAAGGTTTCAATTCTGTTTCTCGGACCTCCTCGTCGGTAAAGTCACTCACGGAACGGCCGTGGTGCTTCTTGGCCCAACGTGCCAGAAACTCCCCGAGCACAACCTTCACGGCATAACGAGTACGTCGTTCCCGGGGTAGGGAACGACCTCGGCGCCAAAGATCGCGGATAGCCCCCGTGACTAACAGGTTCGGATCCGCGCCATTTCGTTTCAACCAACCGACGGCGGGTCGCGCGAGCGGCGCCGCGTCGTAAATGGCGCGAAATTCGGGCGAAGAGTCGTTAGTGAGCAGTTGTTCCATCTTGAAGCTCCTTTATACCATCGATAGTTGGCTCTTCTATATATTTACAGATATAAATCTCCCCACTTTCATGGAACCCTCTATTCCCAGGGTCCAAAGCCGGCAGCCACCGAACGATCCGGCACTGACTGATTAAGATTAAGCGAAAATGATGAGAACAGGGGTCTTAGTGACTCAAGGACGCGATTGGCACCCGGTTGGGAGGAGAGCTCGTGCTCAAGTGTCCAGCTGCTTGAGGCCAGCTGCTTGGGCCGAAGCAGGACGGTAGAATATGGCTGGTAGCTTGCGTGATTCGATGGGTGGTGAAGAACAAATCAGCGTGAGGGTGCTGCTGGTGGCACACGACAGCTGCGGGGCATGCAAGAATGGAGATGATCCCCATGCAGGAAGAACTGGTCGAGGCTTGGCGGACGAATTGCCGGATCAACTTGCTGTTGATTGATCAAATTAAGGACGCGGGTATGCCGTGTACGTTGTCTACGCGCGGCGGGCGCGGGGTGGCGGGGGAGTTTGCGCACATGCACAACGTGCGGGTGTGGCACCTTCAGAAACGGGCGAAAGACCTTGCAGAGGGGCTCACCATTTTCGAGACGAAAGTCGTGCCCAGCAAGGCGCAGCTCAGGAAAGCTCTGAAGGCATCGGGCAAGGGCGTCGAAGCGTTGCTGGTGGGCGCCCTAAACGGCGAGGCGAAGCGCCGGGGGTTCAAAAAAGGTATCTTCACGACGCTCGCTTATTTCGTGGCTCACGAATCACACCACCGAGGGCGGATCCTGCTGACGCTCAAGGTCAGTGGCCAGACGCTCGACCAGAAAACGCAGATGGCCATTTGGGGCTGGGATCAAATGTGAGTGCAACTCCCGCTCGGCACGCGGCACGCGGTCGGTTCCCTTGCTACAATACGCAATGTCGTTGAATTCATGAGTCGCGCTGCGTGCGGGACGGGCCATGCGTACGAATTATGACATCATCGTGATCGGGGGCGGACATGCGGGCGCGGAGGCTGCGTGGGCGGCGTCGCGGCTGGGGGCGGACACGGCGCTTGTGACCATGAAGATCGAGGCCATCGGCCGCATGTCGTGCAATCCGGCGATCGGCGGCGTGGGCAAAGGCCAAATGGTCCGTGAGATCGACGCCCTCGGCGGGTTGATGGGTTTGGCGATCGACGCCACCGGCATTCAGTTCCGCATGCTCAACCGCAGCAAAGGCCCGGCGGTGTGGTCGCCGAGAGCGCAGGCGGATCGCGACCTATACGCTCGAGAGGTTCGACGGCTCCTCGAAACGTGCCGGGGTCTTGATTTTGTCGAGGGCTTGGTCGAGGACATTGTGGTCCGGCACGGGCATGTGGCCGGCGTCAACCTGGCAGGGGGGTTGGTGCTCCATGCGCCGATTGTAATCATCACAACGGGCACCTTCATGCAAGCGCTGATGCACTGTGGGGAGCGCCAACGTGAGGGAGGCCGGGTCGGCGAGCAGGCTGCGGCCGGCATGAGTGCGACGCTGGCAAATCTCGGCTTCGAGTTGGGTCGCTTCAAGACCGGCACGCCGCCGCGCGTTCATCGAGACACTGTAGACTTCGACGTACTCGAACGCCAGCCCGGCGAAGATCCGCCCACGCCTTTCTCATTCGTGACCGATGAAATCTCCCAGCCGCAGATCGATTGCTGGATCACCTACACAACAGCCGAGGGCCACGACCTCATCCGGGCGAACCTTCACCGTTCGGCGATGTACAGCGGGCAAATCAAAGCGACCGGGGTGCGCTACTGCCCGAGCATCGAAGACAAAGTCGTGCGCTTCGCGGACAAGCCGCGACATCAAGTGTTTCTCGAGCCCGAAGGGTACGAGAGCGACTGGGTGTACTTGAACGGATTGGGTACGTCACTTCCGCAGGACGTTCAGGAAGCGTTCGTGCGTACGATTCCCGGCTTGGAGCGTGCCCGGATTCTGCAATTGGGATACGCCGTCGAATATGACTATGTGCCCACGCGGCAAACCAAGTATTCACTCGAAACCAAACTCGTGGATGGGCTTTTTCTGGCCGGCCAGGTAAACGGCACCAGCGGCTACGAAGAAGCGGCGGGGCAGGGGCTTCTGGCGGGCGTCAACGCGGTTCGCAAGCTGCAAGAGTGCGAGCCGATCGTGCTGCGACGCGATCAAGCGTACCTCGGCGTGATGATCGATGACTTGATCGCCCGGCCGCCGGACGAACCCTATCGCATGTTTACTTCGCGAGCCGAGTACCGCATCCTGCTCCGCGCAGACAATGCCGACGATCGCCTGACGCCCATCGGGAAGGAAATTGGCTTGGTGGACGATGATCGCTGGGGACGGTTTGAACGTAAGAGGATCTTGATCGAAGCCGTCGAGCGGGAACTGGCAAATCAACGAGTCAACGGCAAGGCTGCGATCGAGGCGCTGCGCCACCCTCATGCCGAGTGGTCTGACGTGGCTGACCAACTCCCGGCGGACTCTTTCGCTGCCGTTCCCGCTGAGGTGCAGGAGCAAGTCTTGATCCGAGCGAAGTACCACGGCTACCTCGAACGCATGGTCCGCGATATCGAGCGTTTGCAACGGATGGAATCATATCGGATCCCGTGCGACGTGCCGCTCGCCGAGATCGGTGGCCTGCGGGTCGAGGCCCGGGAAAAACTCGCCGCAGTTCAGCCGCTGACGATTGGTCAGGCGAGTCGTATCGCCGGCCTGACACCGGCGGACATCACGACGCTCTGGATCGGCTTAGAAGCATCCCGAAGGTCCACATAGTCGTGCCCGCCAGTGGCGCTCCAGCACGGTCAGCCCGAATCGCCGTCCGAAGACCGATAACCCGACATGAAATGTCACGTTTGACGATAAGGCGAGTGGATTGTACGGTGTAGTGAACATGGGTAATTTGGGTAAACCAGGTTCGAGGGCGCGGGCGACCCGTGCGCGACTTGAGTAACTTGGAGTCCGGGGATGAAGAGCGTCTACACGACGGGCGAAGTCGCCAAGATCTGCAAGATCAGTCAGCAAACGGTCATCCGGTGCTTCGACAGCGGGCGTCTGAAGGGTTTCCGCGTGCCCGGGTCTCGCTTTAGGCGTATTCCGCGCGAGCGCCTCATCGAGTTCATGAAGCAGAACGAGATTCCGCTCAATCAGCTCGATTCCGGCAAGAAGCGGGTCCTGGTGGTCGATGACGATCCCGCGATTATCGACATGTTCGTGGAGTTGCTCGAACACGACGGCCGCTTCGAGGTGCAGACGGCTTCGACTGGTTACGAAGCGGGGATTCTCACGCACCAGTGCCGTCCGGATGTTCTCATTCTGGATTACAAACTGCCGGACGTGAACGGCAACGTGGTGTGCCGGACGATTCGAGCGAATCCGGCGTTCCAGCACATGAAGATCATCCTGATAAGCGGGGTGGCGGATCCGGATGAAGTGCAGGAGTTGCTCGCCGCCGGTGCGGATGATTTCATCCGCAAGCCGTTCAAGATTGATGCGGTCATCGAGCGGATGCTCGAACTGCTGGCTCTGTGATCGATCGGTATTTGGGGTCTTATGGGGTAGCCCGGTCGCAACGACTGAGGCGGGTGTTTTTGATGTCCTCCACCTATGCAACTTCGGCTCCGAGACCGGAGCGGATCGACTTGATTCTCCATCAGCTCGATCAGCTTCCCACGCTCCCGCAGGTGGCCATTCGCGTTTTGCAGGCCACGCGCAGCGAGGGCAGTTCAGCGCGCGATGTCGTGAACATCATTTCGTCCGATCAATCGTTGTCTACAAAGATTCTCAGCCTGGTCAGCAAAGCCTCGGTCGGTTCGGCGCGCAATGTCAACACGGTTGACCAGGCGGTGGTCCTTCTGGGGTTTGAGGCGGTTCGCCATGCGGTTCTGTCAGTTGCCGTCTTCGACACTTTCTCGAAGATGAACCCGGCGCGGGCCAGCCGTTTCGATCGAGAGGCTTTCTGGCGGCACTCGCTGGCGGTGGCCTGCGCGGCCCATTTGATCGCCGAGCGCTGGCCCGGAGAGGTCGATCCCGAGGTCGCCTGGGTCTGCGGCCTGCTGCACGACATCGGCAAAGTGGCGCTGGATGCCTGCCTGCCGAAGAGCTATGACCGCGTGGCAGCCATCGCGTCCAGTCGGCGCGTGAGCATCATTGATGTCGAACAGGAAGTCCTCGGTCTGGACCACACCATGGCCGGCAAACGCCTGGCCCAGCGCTGGCAACTGCCCGATGGGATCGCCGAGTGTGTGTGGCTGCACCATCATACTCCAGACATGCTTCCCGACGGCATTGCCCACCCGGATCTGGTTCAGATCGTCAATCTTTCGGATACGTGGGTTCGTGAGCAACGACTGGGGGACTCGGGCACGTTCATGGGCGGCCCGTCGAGCGCCGAACTCGCGGAACAATTGAACCTGCCTGCCGATCATCTGGCGGCGATCGCAAAGCAGATGCCGGCGCTGATCGCCCAGCGGGCGGAGCTTCTCGGCCTGGACACGTCGGTCTCCGCTGAAATGTACGCCCAGGCCGTTGAGGGCGCCAACGTCGAGTTGGCCCGGATGGCGGGGGATTTGGCGACGTCGAATCGGCGCATGACCATGCAAAACCGAACGCTCGACGCAATCAACCGTTTGCATGGCGAATCCGGCACCGGCGCCGGGCGATCCCCGGGCGATGTGTGTCGATCGGCAGCGAGCCTGTTCGGCGAATTGTCCGGCCTGCCACAAGTGACTGCATTTGCGTGCCGGGCAGACGGCGAGGTGTGCTATGCCTCTCTGGCGGACGAGCAACGCACGGACGTTGAAGTGTTTGCCGTGCCGGACGAAATTGGCAGCGCTTCCGCCGGCGACATCTCGATGGGAGAAATCGTTCCTGCCCAATCGTCGCCGACGGCGCAGGCTGTGTTGGAACGCTTCGGGGATCGTTTGGGTCCGGCGCCGCATTGGCTGCTGCCCTTCGTTCGAGACGGCGCTCCGTTGGGTGGCATCCTGTTCTCCGCTGGTGCGAAGGCTCTGAAGCAAGTGCAGGCGCTGGCCCGCGAGTGGGCGTTGTTCGCGCCCGCGGCTGCCATTGAACTGGCGCGCGCTTACGATTACCTCGACATGGAGCGCTTGCAGCAAGGTCTGGCGCAAGTGAACCGTCACCTGAAAGCGACACAGAAGGCGATGGCCCGGGCGCGCTCGCTCCAAATGGTGGCCGAGATGGCCGGCGGCGCGGCGCACGAAATGAACAACCCGCTGGCGGTGATCTCCGGCAGGGCGGAATTGCTCGCTCGCCAGACCCACGATGAGAAAACGCGCAAGGGGCTGGAGATCATCCTCGACCAGGCCCATCGCTGCAGCGGGATCGTCAATGAGTTGATGGACTTCGCCAAGCCCGAAGCGCCCCAAAAGCAGCGCGTCAATCTTGCGAAACTGATCCCGGACACCGCCGAAAAGTGGCGGCAGGAGGCGGATCTGGCGCCGGACCAGTTGACCGTCAGCATATCAGACCGCGATATCAATACTGATGTTGACCCCGAGCAGATCCGCGTTGTGCTCCGGGAGCTTTTCAAGAATGCGTTGGAGGCCTGCGAACCCGAGCAGGCCCGCCTGGAAGTAAACTGCGCCCGCGATGCTTCCGATGAGCTTGCAGTGGTGACCGTGCGGGACAACGGTTGCGGCATGGATGCGGACGTGGTTGAGAAGGCGGCCGACCCGTTCTTCTCGCACAAGCCTTCCGGGCGAGGACGCGGATTGGGATTGTCCCGGGCGATGCGATGGTGCGAGATCAACGGCGGACACTTGCGAATCGACTCCCGGCCTGGTGAGGGGACGCAAGTGTGGTTGCATTTTCCGCTCAGCGCCGACCCGCCGGTCTGACCACGGATGAGGAATTGCGGATTTCGGATTTCGGATTTCAGATTTCAGATTCTGGCGGAGATTCCGAGGCCGATCGGCAATCCGCAATCGAGGGACGGCCACCCAGCCTCTTCTCCATTGCCGCCTGACGTCCACAGCGACGCGCATGAGAACGGATGCACAATGCTTGATCGCCCGACGATTCTCATAGTGGAAGATGACGAGGCTGTTGCCCAGATGACGGTGGAACATCTACAGGCCACCGTGGACGCCAAAGTCATCCGAACCGCCGGGGCTGCGGAGACCGTCCGACTGGTCACCGACTGTTCCCCGGATTTGATGCTGGTGGACTTGCTGCTGCCGGACGGCAACGGCCTGGACCTCATCCGCACGATCCGGGCGCGGGACGAATATCCCGTTTTGATTATGACGGGCCAGCCCACTCTCGGCCGGGCCGTCGAAGCCATGCGCCTCGGCGCTGT
>JACZTW010000329.1 GCA_022573485.1 Planctomycetota bacterium | reverse complement strand
GGCAGCGAAGGAGCACGCGCAGGATCCCGAGGTGCTCGGTCACATCGTGCGGGCGTACTACCGCGGCGGATTCCCGGATGAGGCCGCCAAGCTCTTTGACAAACTCGTCCCACGCCAATCCGACCCTGTATCAGCAGTGGTGCAATCAAAGCTGCTTCACAGCGAGGGGCGCGTGCGTTTCGCACTGGACATCGCGCTTCGTACTTTGATCCACGCGCCGGAGGACGCCGAACTGCAATATCAGGCTGCATTGCTCTACGGCTGGCTGGGCAGGAGCGCCGAGGCGGCTGCGCATTTCGAATCGGCGCTCAAGAGCGCGGCCAATTTGAAAGGCTATCCCAGGGACTTGATCGTCAGCAGGGCGAAAGCCCGAAGCTTGATCTACCGCGCCGCACAAGACAAGACAGTGAACACCGTGACCGCCACGGGGAGCTTCACTTTTGTTCGCGGCACAAAGCTCCGGCTTCCGACCGTGCAGGTCCAATTGAACGGCCAGGGCCCGGTCAACATGCTGCTGGACCTCGGCGGCGGGGCGACGCTCAGCCTCGATACAACCGTAGCCCACGAAGCGGGCATCAAGGTTCTCGGCGAAGGTCAAATCCTCGACGTCACTGGCGGCGCTTCGGACACCAAATGGGCATTGACCGACGTGATGGTCCTCGGCGACTGTCACATTCAGACGGTGGCGACGCAAATCTACCCCTTCAACGAGAGCGATTTGCCCGGCCTCAAGGGCATCGTTGGCGCGGGTCTGTTCGCCCGCAAGCGGATGGTCGTGGATTTCGACAAACGACGCGTGGGCATCGAAGAATCCATCCCTTCGGGGCCAATCACGGGATCGACTCGCCTGCACTCGCCGCTGGAAGTGCGGTTTCTCTCCGGCGATCAGCCGATTGTGCGCGTGCAACTCAAGGATGTCACGGTCAACGCGATTTTCGACATCGGCACGCCGGTGTCCTGCTTCAGTACGCACCAAATGACGGCATTGAAATCGGCGTCTGCCATCCGCGAAGCAGACTTCGGCGACATCCGGGCCAAGATCTCGACACGCATTCCGTTCCGCATCGCCCGCCGTACCTTCGCTCAGGGCCGAACCTACGCTTTGCCCTTCATCGACAAGGAAACCAGCAGCGCCGTGGGCATGCAGGTGGACATGCTGCTCGGCTGGGATGTTTTTACGGAGATGCGCCGATTCACCATCGACGCCCCGGCCCGTAAGATCATCATTGATTGGCGACCGCCCCGCGACTCGGCTTCGCCGCCGGCAAAACCGCCCAAGCAACCCCAGAATCCGCCGACGATCAATCCCGATTGACATTTATTCTCGTCAGAGCCGGGAGCGCCAGCGACCGGTCCAGAAACCCCGCGCCGGCGAAGGTTTCTCGTCTCGGCGCCCACAGTTGACACAGAGGTTGACCGCTACAGCGTTCTGTCTGCTTCTATTTGCCGTCAGATCAGCCGTCATCCTTTTTGACACCGGAATCCCTGAGCCATTTCGCCAGGGCTTTGCCGGCGCCCTCGGCGAGGTTGTGGGCTCCGCCGGAGGTCAAGGCCTTGGATCGCCCGACGAGGTTGGCTTCGCCGAGGAACTGCTTGGATCCGGCGTCGATCAACTGCGTACGCACAATAACTTCTTGCAGGGGGCCGATTGCTTTGCTGACCGTGCCGCCCGTTTCGTAGTGGATGATCTCGCCGCTGACCGACAGTGCGGGTGAACCGCCAGGCGTCAGGACCAGATCCTTTGCCGCGTCCGCGTAGCCTTGGCGCACGAGCGTCACAATGTCGCTGGGCACGCTCAGGCCCTCGGCCACCGTAATGGACTCGATGGTCAGGCCTCGATAGTGGGCCAGGCTCGAGGGCGCCTGCAACTCGACGACTTGGCCCGAAGCGCCCCGGACGGCGCCGGCGCCCTCGCGGATGGCCCGACTCACGCAGCCGACGTTGGCTGCGCAGAGGAACAGCGCGAAGACCACGAAGATACTCTTGCGATTCATCTGAACCTCCTGTGAATCTCGGAATCCCGAACCAAGCGGCGGAAACATCATCCACCGAATGGACCGGATGATATCGAAGCTGCGCGAAGAGGCAAGCCGGAGGCCGATTCACACGCCCAGTGATCGATATCGCAGGTGCCGTGGCGCTGCTCAGGCGGGTTGAAGATCCATCGAGGTTGCGGCGCGCAAACGAAGCGGCGAGATGAGCCGGAACGATGCCGGACGCATCTCGCCGCTTGAAGTTGTGCGGTATGGGCTGCGCGGAGCTACGCCCGAAGGCGCCGTACCGCGCGCGTGGCCGCCTTCTAGTTCTTTTCGATGAGCCGAACCACGAATCCCTTCTCGGGCTCCTGGCCACTGGTCTTGGTTGCGAACGAAATCTTCTCTTTGACTTGCACGAGTTCGATCTCGCCGACCTCGGTCTCTTCGCCCTCGTCCAGAACTTCACCGGTGTCGTCATCTATGATCGGCTCGCCCAGCTTGAAGAGCTTGAACTTCATGCCGTTCTCGAGCCCGTCGCGCAGGCCGCCGAGGATCACGGCTTTGCCATTCTTGACCGACAGGACGTTACTCTTCCAGCCCATGGCTTTGGAGTGCTTGTCCAGCCCCACGAGGGCCTGCTTGATCAAGTCGCGGATGATCGCGCCGGTGGTGTCACCTTCGGATTTACTGCCGCCGAGGCGCAGACCGCCGATGCCGATGCCGCCGCTCTTGCCCTTCTTGACTTGCTCTGCTGTGGCGGTCGTGGTGCCCAGAATAATGCCGGTGGTCATGTCGTAGATGCGGAAGTCCATTGTCACGCGAAAGACGGTCTTCTTGCCGCCCAGGCTGATGCCCTTGAAGCTGCCGCTGCCGCCCTTGGCCGACTCTTCCTCGGCGTCGGTGATGGTGCC
>JACZTW010000103.1 GCA_022573485.1 Planctomycetota bacterium | reverse complement strand
GCAGCGCTGCCAATGCACAGTACACGAGGATGAGGAACGTGCCGAAACCCTGGAAGTTCTCTCGCAGCAATCGGCCGAAGAACTGGCCCAGGGCGCCCGCGTAACCGCTGGGCAGGTTCAGCGTCGCTCCCGGCCAGAGCACATTGACCGTCGAGGAGGCCACCGTCGTCAGCACGACCACGCCGGCGATGCGTTGCCAGAGCAAATCGAACGGTCCGCGCGTCACGCGCAGCATCCCGCCTACGCCGAGAAACATCAGCAACGGATAAGCGCCCGCACCGATCAGGCGCAAAGTATGGAAGGCCAGCCAGGCGCCGGCTCGGCCGCAAGCATTGTGCACCGGCTCTGCGTGGGGATAGACGTGCGGGTTGGGCCAGTCCGCCGAAGAGAAGGTCAGCAGCGCGGTGGCCAGGAATATGGCGGTGAGCAGACAAAACAGTCCGAAGTAAGGAACGGATTCATCGGATGCGCGCTGCCGAGCCTGAGATTTTCTGCTTCTTTTTCGTTTCATTTCAAACTTGACAACGTGTTGCCAGCCAAGATGTTTGGATGTTTGCGAATGACATCGGCAGATCACGCCGTCATCGTGCAATCAAAGGCCGGCCACGGAGGCAGTTCGTCAAAAGACGAATGCCAGCAGAAATGCGAGCATCACCAGCACCGCCAGTAGGCCCCACGCAGCGCTTCTCGAAAAACGCGGTCTGACCACCCACTCGCCACAGTGCGGGCACTGCTCCGCTTCCTCGTAGATCAAATGGTGGCAATTGGGGCACGGAATTTCGTCGGGCTCGGCATCTTCGGGCGTGCAATCCTGCCGATCCGGCCATTCACGGTCGTCGAAACTGTCGTCGCGCGTGTTCAATGTTCGGCTGTCCTCACTGCGGATGATAGCACACTACTTTGGGGAACAGCAGCTCTTGTTGATCGCCGTGAGGAGCGACAAACTTGATAATCCCAATACCCTTGTCAGTCTCGATCAGCCGTGTCCTAATGATTCTTCCAACGCCGTAATGTACTTTGAGTGTTTGCCCACTCTGAGAGGAAAGTCCGACACCACGTCAGCCAGTTCATTTCTGTCATCGACGGATGCCTTGACTTCGAGGATGATCAACCTTCGGCCGGGGCTTGGCCTGGAAATGTTGGGGTATGCCGAAAAACGCTGGTCGTAGCAGACGCCAGCGAAATCGACGGTGGCCCGCACTTTTTGGTTGGCTGAGATATAGTACCTGCGCTGATAGCTGTTGATGAGAATCGGGCGCCATTTCATCCTAAGTTGATGCTTGAGTTCGTCGTTCACGTCATCTTCGATTGACTTCACCAGATCAGACCAACTCATTCGCGTCAGATCCTTCATCGTTGTTAGCGGGTACTGGATTTTCCAGCCGGCAAGGTCGCGTTTGCATTTATGTTCCAGGATTCCCTCGACGGCGGTCCACTCATCTCCGTACCATCTGAGTCGCAGTTTGCGACGCTCTGCCATGCCGGCAAGATTCTCTACAACGCTGCTCAGATCGGGCGTATCGAAATAAATGTTGTTTACCTGCCTTTGGGGGTAGGTGGGCAGAAACGCCGCACGATGCAGCCGGATCCAGGATTCCACATCATGCAGGTGCCAGTGTTCAGTGACCATCTTGATTTCGTGTCGATGTGCCCCCATGGTGGCACTTGCTGAACGGTCGGGTGACGGCAGCAAGGCTTTCAATAACCCACCAGGAATGTCTACAAGATGAGCAGGACGCTGCTCGGCTTGTTCTGTCAAGGATGTTGGTTGTTCTTGGTACATCACACCTTCCCGTTCTTGCGGTGGTTAATAGCCGAAGTGTGATACAATGATTCGACATCCAGTTCCTCGGTGGCCTGGTTTTGGCCGTCGATGGTCATGGTGCTTCCCGTCTGCACCAGACTTGGCCTGGCAACCTGAGTCATGCGAATCTCTTGTGCTTCCAGATGCGCCGGCCCGAACTCAGGCTTTTTGACAAAGGCGGCCAGGCCATATTGCACTTGGCGAAGGTCGATATCGTTCACCGTGACCGTGGAGCGGTCTTTGCTCACCACGCCAAAGCGACTCTGCAAGACGGAAATGGATCGGACCTGGACTGTGCTGCGCTCGCCCACGGAGATGGCTTTGTCGCCGATTTGATCAAATGCTGATTTCGCAACGACGACCTCGCTGCCGCTGAGGTCGATGCCATCCGCACGAATGTCGGTAAACTCGCAGCCCTGAACGATACCAGTGGCGAAATCGCCGTCGAAAGCATCAGAGGCACAGCGACTGAAGCGGCTGCCTCGAAGATCAAACTCGGTGCGGATGATGTTCAGGCCATCCTCAGCCGAAATGTCTTCAAAATGACAGGACTCGATCAGGACAGGGCTCTTGTAGAAGGTGACGCCGCCGGTCATGATCCACCCTCGACGGGCAATTCCACGTGCCCCCCGCACGGTAACATGCTCCAGTGTGGAACGTTGTTTCGCCTTCATGACTACCATCCCAGGCCAGGTCGCGTTGAGAGGTTCGAGGATTACGGGTTGGTCCGGCGTGCCCCTCAAGTCTACAGGCCCTTGGACGACCATGACCGCATTCTCGCCAAATTTCAACACAGTATCGGGGGACGCTCGCAAACGAATGTCCTGTGGTATCACCAGATCCTCATGCACTTTCCAGGTGCCGCTTTTGATCCAGAGATCCCCCGGATTGTCGCGTTGCTCCAGGAATTCATGTTGGGCGAGGGCCTGATCCACGGTGATTCGTTCATCGTAGCGGGTCGTCGTGACCGCCTGAGGTTGATATAGGACAGGGGTGCGAATGACTCGCTCGTGGCCGATCAGGCGGGTATGAAGGTAGATCATCGGGGCATCGGCATCCTCGTTTGCGGATGAATTCGCAGATCGTGTGACGACGAAATGCGTATATTGTGGCGGCGCGTCGTTCTCGGCGACGAGTAAGAGGACCGCTTGATCCGACGCAGTCACAGCCGGGTCGTCGGGCTGGGCGGCCCACACCGACTGCGCCGGTATAAGGGATCCCTCGCCCACTTGAAGGGCGACGATTTCCACCGGCAAATCCAGAACATTGCGAACTTCGATCAGGTCAGTCCGGTGCTGAGCCTCGTCAGCGGCCTTGCTTTCAACCGTAAAAGCCAACACCATCCTGTTGGGGCTAAGTATCCCGCGAATGAACGCCTGCCGTTCTTCAAGATCAGGCCACGGCAGTCGCAACCGAGATCTCAAGGCGAACTCGCGACTTAAGGAATTCAGTAAGCCTTGCATTTCTTCGCCCAGTTGTTGCTTGAGTTCCTCGAGGTAGCTCGGCTCGCTGACCTGTTGCAAAGATCGAACGTAAGCAGCGGCCATGACCGGATCTCGCCTCAATCCCGTTCTCCATCTGTGATTCCAATTATCCTGAGTCCAGATCAACCGTGTTCGGTGGCCGAACTTGAACGCCATAGCATCGAATCCAATCGGTTCTAAGCGAGCGGTGATAGGATTGTAGTAGTAGCGTGAGTTGGTCCAGGCCATTGAGTGAGAGGCCATCCACAGCTCGGTAAGGGCCATGTAGCGACTCGTAATCTGCAGGTCGAAGACCTCTGAAGGATTGCGCCTACCTTCCTGGAAAGAACGCAGGAGTCCGATCGCTTCATCACGTTGCTTGGCGAGCGCTGGATTCGATGCAACATGGGTTGACCGAAATGTATCGATATGATAATTTAAGAACCTTTCCCTACGCAAACCTGCATCGACTGTAGATGTATCGAATCCGCCGGTCCAGGCGCGATTAACCCAAAACTCATTCTCATCAGGCTTAATGATGACACCTTCGCGACGTTGCTGTGACTCCAACAACTCCTTGGAAAAATGCTCTTCCAGAGCATAGATTCCTCGATCTTCACCGTTGAAGATCACATTGATAAACCGATATCTGGGTGCCAGGATACCCTCTCGCCGCAGCGATTCCAAAAAACCCCACTCGTACAAATATCTTCTTGTCTCTGGGTGTTGGATTGAGAACCGTCGCATGCCGAGAAAGTGGTCATCGCCCTTGGTCTTGATACGAAGGGACCATTTGTCGCCGCTCAAATGGTCTGCGGCTATGTCTCCCTTCAAGCGTAGCTTGGCTGAAATGGTTCGATCACCATGGCGCAGCTTTGCAGGCACGAAGTCGTCATCGGAAGCAAACAGTAACCCTATTTCGAGGGCTTCTTGACGTTTGCGTCTCAGCTTTTCAACGTGTTTGAATTTCACATCAATAGAGAGTGTGGGGAGGGGGCCGGCACTGGTGAACGCTTCGACGTATCGCGGATGGGTGTGCAGCTTGATCCACTGGATCAGCGGGACATGCAGTTCTTCCCGATGCTCCACGTAGCCAAGTGCAAAGGCGATGCTCAATAGAAAAATCAGCCGCAGCTTAGGCCAGTTGAGAGCGCGGCGGAGTAACAGGGTGCCAACCGGTGGGCCCTGGAGCTGCTGATGCTCACCAATAAGCATTTAAGCATGCTCTCCTCAGAGGTTGTTCTGATCCACAAAACTGATGGCGGCGTCGGGCATATCCTGCTTCAGGCCTTGGATCAACTCCATCAACTGACCTTCATCTGCGCAGTCAACATAGTATGTGGCTTGCATCAGGCCGTCGCGCAGATCGACGCGACGGACATCGGTGGTATCGACTTTGGAGGCGACCAGCGATGTGAGCCTTCTGAATCTCTCTCCTCCGTCGCCATTCGCAGAACATTCTACGTTCAAGTAGAGGTTTGGTTTTCTCTTGCGAGAGGACATGGCGGATCGAATCGCCATGACAGCCAAAATCAAAACAGACGCCGTTATGACGGGGACCCGTTGATCCGCGCCCAGGCCCAATCCGATGGCGATGGCCATGAAAATGTAGGCCAGTTCTTCCGGCTCTTTGATGGGCGTGCGGAAACGGACGATGGAGAGGGCGCCGACCAAACCTAACGACAGAGCTAACGAAGACTTCACGACCGAAATGACCAAGATAGTAGTGAGTGCGATGAAGGGCAGCATGTGGGCGAAGGCTGCTCGATTACTCATGGTTCGTCCGAACTTGACGAAATGCCAGCCCAACAGCAGTGACAGGGCCGTCCCGATGAGCAGATTAGCGATCAGCGTCACCGGCGAGAGGGGAGAGGGCTCGGTCAATTGTAGATCAAAAGGCATAGAACACCTTTAATGGGTCAAGGGTATATGATTCGTGTTTACTCAAGCGTCCATATCCAGATCCCGTAGCCTGCATATCGCCGGTTATAGGGCTCTTCTGTATCTACTTCTGGCTCTCGTGGGTCCGATAATCGGTTTGGATGCCCTGAAAGGATGTCGGGGGGAAAGCAGCTCAGGATATCGTGTTCAGCTGCTTCGCTACTTTTGGGAGGAGCCGCTCTTGTTGATCGCTGTGAAGAGCGACAAGCGGCCTTTCGAGGGCGTGTGCCGGATGTCGAACCACTGGGACAGAAACGCGAGCGTCTCCTGATCCTTGACGCTGTGCAGCTCGCCCACAATCACTGAGACCCGCGAGAGGACGCCCTCCGGAAAGCCGGTCAGGATATCGTGTTCCGCTCCCTCGGTGTCAATCTTGATCAAGTCAACATCGCGGATGTCGAACCTCCTCAGTGCCTCGACTGGAGACAGGATTTGCAACTTGCCGCAGGTTTGGTTGATTTGCGACGGATTCGGATGGAAGGAGCCCCCGCCCAGGTTGGTTGCGTCGTCGGAAGCATAGTATTCCATCTCGCCGGTCTCGCGACCGAGGCCGAATGGAACGGCAAGAACGTTGTCCAGATTCCGCAAGTTGTATTCCAACAGGGCGAAGTTTTCCGGGAGCGGCTCGAAGGCGATCACGCGCGCCCCGGAGTACTTCCGTCTGAAGGTCAGGCTCACAATGCCGATGTTTGCACCGATATCCAGAATGGTACGGGGCTGGATCGCCAGCGGGACGTGGTATTCTCGGAAATCGAATCCCGACAGAACCGCTTCACGAAGAAGGCGCGCGTCACTCGTTCCCGTGCGAATCCGAAGATCGCCGACGCAACCGGTGATCTTTATGGAACGAATGCGGCGGTTGCGGCAATTGAGCAAATAGGCAGTTCGTGGATTGTGGGTGGCGAGGCACGTGGCCAGTAGTCTTTTTAGTCCCCGGACGCTCAAAAGCGAGGACTTGCGTTTTGCTTGGCCTGGTTTTGCGGGCGCTGCCCGAACCTGCGTGGGCTGCGTAATGTTGAGTTCGGCGTCACTCATGGCGTCGTCTTACAGGATTGCCAGAAATCTGAAACAGAGTACCAACCCGATGATGAAGACGCCCAGCGAGATGATCAACGGAATCAAGCTTGCGTCCGGACGAGTGTGGCGGCTGGTGCGATGCCGACGCCGGCGGCGCTTGGGGCGTGCCACTTGCACCGGTATTTGCAGTCGAACACCGCACTTGCGACACTTGACGCGTCTTCCGGAGGCATCGGCGCCGAAATCGCTGCACGCGCCGCAGTACGGGCAGGCCTGGCGAATCGATTTTGGGGTGCGCAGGCTGGTGTGGCATTTGGAACAGCGTACAAACGTTCGCATCCGTTCCGTGGGCACATCCATGGTGTGCAGGCAGCGTCTGCACTGCAGCTTGGCGAACGTGCAATTCAGCTTCGGCAGCGCGGGCGTCGGCGGCGGCAGCTCAGCAATGGCTACGACCGGCTGCGGCAGCTCGGTTTCGTTGTCGTCGTTCCGGTTTTGTGGCATCGCGCGTCAACTCGGCTGCGGGCGTGCAGCAATTCAATGACGTCGCCGTGGCGTCGCCATGGCGTCTGGACTCGGCTGACATCCCATTTTCATATCGGAGGACATGCCAAGCGGCTTAACTACGCCTCTGCAACCGATCTCGTCCAATTTCGGCGACAGCCCATGCCGCGCTGTGCGGCACGCGGGACCCCGCAGGCGAAGAGCGTGCGGGCTGCCTTTTCAATGCTGATAAGGCGAGTGAGTCGTCGACGGGCCTGGCGCCCTGCGCCTCGGCCGGTGGGCGCTCCCGATGGGCGTGCTTTTCGGCAAAGAATCGTCAAGCACCCTCCGCTGACGACCGATATCCTGCTCAGAACCACCGATAACCCCCAATGCCGGAGCGAGCCAGCAATGTACACTGATTTTTTCGGACTTCGAGAACCCCCTTTCAACAGCACGCAGGACTCCCGGTTCTTCTTCCCCAGTCCACAGCATGAAGAGGCCCTGGCCTGTTTGGTTTATGCAGTACAGGAACGCAAGGGGCTGGTGGTCATCACGGGCGAGGTTGGTTCGGGGAAAAGTCTGGCCATTCACATGCTCATCAAACGCCTGGGCAGCAATGCCGAAGCAGTAGTGCTGAGCACCAGTCAACTGGCGGGCATGGATCTGTTGCAGGGCGTGTGCCGCGAGTTCCAGGTCCCCCTCGAGGCGGGGTCCAACACGATGGAGACTCTGGCTGCTTTGGAGGAGTACCTCCTGGCCGTCGCCGGCAAGAATCGCCCCGCCGTTCTCGTGCTGGACGACGCACATGCCCTCTCGGAGACCAACCTCGAGCAACTTCGCCTGATCAGCAATCTCGAAGTATCGGGCGGCAAGCTGATGCAGGTGGTGCTTGCAGGCCAGCGGGATCTGAACCAGTGCCTGCAGAAGAACTCTGCCAAGCAATTGCGCCAGCGCGTCTTCCGAAACTACCACATCACGCGCCTGTCCAGCGACTTGACCCGCAGCTACATTCGCTTACGACTGCAGGTCGCCGGGCAGGACGATTCCAAGATCTTCGAGGATGCAGCGATCGAGTTGATTCATGAGTATGCCAACGGCATCCCGCGACTGATCAACAACCTGTGCGACAATCTGCTGCTCAGCGCCTACTCCGACGACACCAAGACCATCGATCGCAAGCGGGTCAACCTGGTCATCGACGAAATGATGGCTTCGTCCGAAGCCCACGACACCGGCGTGTCCGACGGCTGCCCCGACGACGTCGATCAGGCCATCTCGGAAATCACCAACCAGTATGTGCAATCGCTCGAAGCCCAGATCGGCGAACTGGAGTCCGCCGGCGCCGACACCGACCAGCGCATCCACGAGCTGCATCGACTGTCCGCCAAGCTGCAGGCCCAGGAACTCAAGCTCACCGAACACCAGCCGGTGATCGACGCCAAGATCCGTGACCTGCATCGCCTGACCGCCACGCTCGGCGAGCAGGAACAGAGCCTCGGCCAGCGCGAAAAGGCCCTCACGCAACGGGTGGAAGAGCTGCAGGCGCTCTCCGAACGGCTCGATGCTCAGGACAACAAGATGGCTGAGCGCGAGATCAAGCTGGCTCAGCAATTGCGTGACGTCCAGCGGCTGTCCACCAGCCTCGCGGAGCAGGATGCGAAACTGAGCGAGCGCGCCGACTTCATTGACAAGAAGCTCGCCAATCGCCAAGTGTCGTTTGATCGTGAACTCAATGAGTGCAAGCGGGCCATCAACCGCAAGTGGGAAGTGATCAAGCAATTGATGGCCCAGTACGAAATCAAGGAGACCACGCGGACCAAGCGACTGGCGGCCATGGACCAACAACTTCTGCGATTCGAACAGAGCCGCGGCGCCGTCGCAGACACCACCAAACTCCAGGATGAACTAGTCAAGAAGGCGAAGCAGGCGCTGCTGGGACTGGAGAACAAGACCGCGCAGACCGAGCAGGCTGCCGCGCATTTGGGCCAGTTGCTCCAAAAGGCGGACATCATGCTGAACCAACCCAAGGAAATCATGGCCACCGCCGAGCGCCAGATGGAGCAGGTCGATCGCATGACCACGATCGTACAGAAAGCCACCGATTCATTGCGGAAGACCGTCCGGGAATCCGTGGGAAGCTCCAAAAAGCTCACGGCTGAAGGCAAAGAACTCTCCCAGCGACTGGAGGGCATCGAGGAAGATGCGTCGGCTTCGCTCAAGGATCTGGAAGAGCGCTGCGCCAAGACGCACGAACTCCGCGAGGTGCTGCGGCAAATCTACGATCAATCCGCTTCGCGCGTGCAGGAATTGGGAGCGCTGATGACCGAGGCCGAGCGCGTCATGACCAAGTTGCCGAAGCAGCTCGATCAACTCCGCGAGAACAGCGTCCACCCGACACGCCTGATGAAGGAACTGCGCAGCGTGGGCAGCGCCGCCGAACGCAATCTCCACGACGGCCAACTCCGCTTGGCGGAATTGCGCACCATGATCGAACGCGCCAACAAAGCCCGCAAGTCGATCGAGGTCCTGGTCACGGCCACACGCAGAGTGGCCGACAACCGCCGCTCAGCCGCGGCGCCCGGACCGATTGGCTCGCGAGAGACTGCCCGGGGAGAGGGCCAGAGCACCGCCCTGGCGGACAAGATCGATTCGCTCACCGAGGCCGTGCGTCGGTCGCGAGGACGCGGCTGGCCGGCGCGATCTCCGCTTGCACCTTCACACACCAGCCCCCCGGCGGCCGGAACCACCGACCAGCCCTGACGCCCCGCGAGCCCAGCCGACGGCACTCAGACAGACGAGGCTTCGCCGGGCGAGCTGCCCGTGCCACGCCAACAAACAGGAGCGCAAGGCTGTCTGCGCCCGTGTCCGACCACAGCAATCCGCATCTAATTTTGAAGAATCTCACAAGTCCATAAGTCACAAGTTCTTACAGTCGTCACAATCGCTATGAAACATCATCCGTCCTCGGTATAATGCTCGCCATGCGATCGGAGGAGACCGGAGAGGGGCAATACTTTTCCGGCACGTACGGCTTCGGGCCGTCAAGTCTCCAGCGCGAGCGATCAAAGAATATCGATTCACATGTTAGATGATGCTTCATCTCAACACGTGAGGGAGTTTTTGTAATTAGGCCAAGCGAGTGCTTGGTCCGTAACGCCCAATCAGCGGAGAATCAAGGAGTACTTAGAAATGGCAGGTTTTACAACGAATCGCAGTCAAAAGTGGAATGGTATCATCACGGCGATGTTCGCACTGGCCTGGGCCGGTGCTGCCCAGGCAGCCACGCTCAATGTCGATATAAACGACGGAGGTTGCGACGACGGCGTCGGCACGCCGTACTGCACGATCCAGGCGGCAATCGACGATGCGAATCCCGGCGACACCATTCTGGTCTACGACGGCACCTACGATATCATCGACATCAATGTCGAAAACCTCACGGTCATCTCGCTCAACGGCGCAGCCACCACCACGATCGAATACACAGGAAATACAGACACCACGCCGGTGGTGGCCATCACTGCCGACGGCGTCACGCTCGGTGGTGCCGCTCAGGGTTTCACCATCGATCAGCAGGACGCGGGTGGCGCAGCGGAGTCCGGCAACGCCGGGGTCAAGCTCGATGGCAGCGTTGTGGGCCTGGACAGTGTGACGATCCAGAACAACACGTTCATCGGCAACGACTCGGGCGCCGGAGTCCTGGTCATCCCGCCGATCGAGAACGGGCACTTGGTCGTCCAAAACAACACGTTTGAAAAGGACGGCGGGGCGACCTGGAGCTTCACCGACATCTTCCACTTTCATTTTGCCGACTTCGGCGGCAACGTCGGCAACGCAGCGGCGCATACGGCTACAATCGACCTGTTGAATAATATTGCGGACGACTACGGCCGCAGCGGCGTGTACTTCCACCATGACCTGTACAGCAGCACGGTGAACATCACCGGCTCGACCTTTGACGGAAACGGCGCCGACTATGGAATCTACTTTGCTGACGACCTCCGCGCCTTCTCCAATGTGACGATCGACAGCACCACCTTCAATGATGTCGAATACGGTATGTACATGAGCGGCGGGCTGGAGACGCAGAGCAGCATGAGCTGGGTCAACAACTCGATGGTGACCGATTTCCACGACAGCGGTCTGTATATCAGCGGTAGTGTGGACGAACTCAGCACGCTGACCATCGATTCGGCCACCTTCGCGGGTGTCGGCTCCGCCAGTTACGGCGTCTACATCAGCGGCGAGGTCGAACAGGGCGCCACGTTCACGCTTACGGACAGTACGATTTCCGGCTTTGACGACTATGGCGTGTATGTGGATGCAGAAGATGGCGGGGCTTACGCGATCACGGGCAACACCATCACCGGAAGTTCAGCGCGATACGGCATCTATGTAGATCACTCTACCGGCGGCCAAGGATTGATCGATGACAATACGATCACGGGATTCGGCGATGCAGCGTCGACCAGCTACGGCATTTACGTCAGCGACCAGTACGAGGGCACGATCGTCGACATCACCAACAACACCATCACCGCCGACGCCAGCGCCAGCAACACCTACGGCGTCTATTTCAACTATGCGCCCGGCTACGGTGCAAGCGGAAGCTTCAGCGGCAACACTGTTTCCGGATTCAATTATGCGGGAATGTACGTCGACGACGGCCCGTACTACGGCAGCGATTTTGACGTCGATGACAACACCTTCACCGCCCACGCCGACGGCTCCGACTATGGCATCTATTGGGATGAGATTTATGACGGCAGCCACGCCACGTTC
>JACZTW010000102.1 GCA_022573485.1 Planctomycetota bacterium | reverse complement strand
CTGCGCGAGGCCTCGCGCGGGTTAAAACCCGCGGCTCCTTGAAAGAAACCGAGTTTTGAGACGGAACCTAGTACGACAGCGCTCGGTTCGTGCCGGATCGCGGTCGAAAACGCGGTTGCCGAATTCGACCAACCGGCGATTGTGAACCGCAATCGATGTTTGTAGCGCTGTCATATTAGACCGCGCCCGTTCGCGTGGGCGTCCAAGCGCAAAGTTCATGCTAATTCGTTTGAACTTGATCCTTCCCGCCGTACACGTCCCACCACGGTTTGGCCACCTTGTCCAGCACTTGGTTGAGCGCCTGCAAGTTTTTCACGCCGCGATCAGCGAGCCATTCTTCCAAAGCGCCCACGCCGTTTTTGGCATAGACGGGGATGCCTTCTTTCCACGTAGCCCGGCCACACAGCACGCCGCTGAAGCGGACGCCCGCCTCGCCTGCCATAAGAAGCGACTCACGGAAGACATCATCATCGACACCCGCCGACAGATAGATGAATGGCAACTTCGTACTCTCCGCCACGCGGCGAAAAATGTCCTTGGCTTCTTTCTTGCCGTAGGCCACTTCGCCCGTCTTGTTGGCGATCGAGCCTTCAACGAACGCAATGTTCACCGGGATCTCAGCCTTGAGCACATCGACTTTGTACTCCGGCTTGGAGAATTCGCGCATGTAACCCTCGACTGCATCGGGCTTGCGTTTGGCGAAGGCCAGCGCTTTTTCGTCTTGCTCGTTTTCGTCGTAGCAAATGCACTCGAGGAAGAAGGGAATATCGTTTTGGTCGCACTCCGCACCGATTTTGCGAATCCAGGCATGTTTCTTTTCGTTGACGTCTGTCTTTTCGAACGGCGTGTAGTACATCAGGATTTTGACAGCGTCGCCCCCGAGTTCGATGATCTTGGGCACGTCCCATCCGGGCAACAGTGTCGGCATCCGTCCGGGGCCGGTCTGGTCGTAGCCGCTCTCTTCGTACGACACCAGCAGCCCCGCGTTGTCGCTGCGGGCCTGCATCGCCGGAACGCCCCATTGCGGGTCGAGCAGGATGGCACTGGCGTGGGGTGTCAGCACTTTGCTGACGGCCGTCTTGAACTCATGCATCATGTCGTCGGTCACGGCATTCTTGTCGATGCCCTTGTGCTGGGCGATCGTCTTCTTGAGCGAGCCGCGCTGATCCATCGCCGCCGCCGCGATCACACCGCGCTCATTAGCGGTCTTGTTCAGCCTCTCCACTTTTTGTGATGCTATGGCTACCATAATCTTCCGTCCTTTCAGGCCCGATTTCGTGAAATCCCGCGACGCCTGTACCGGCTCCACAAGCCGGCAATCATAGCGGAATTCGACATTTCGTCCACTGCCGTCCACGGGCGATCAGAAATGATGCCCAACAGGCGTCCGACAATACATGATCGTCAGTGGAGCATTTGCAGAGCGATTCTGATTCGCAGCTTGCCGGAGTTTCCCAACGACAGGCTGTGAAGTTTCAAACGCATGTCCATCCTCCCAGCACGATAACCCGAAGACTGCGTGCTCCGCGGTGGAACACCCGGGACAGACCGGGAACCTCGCAAGAGAGCTGGCTTGCTCTGTGGAACACCTCCGTTGTTTGGCCCCTTCGGGGCCAACCGCGCGGCATGACAGAGCGCAGTTCGAACAGGTGTCCAGCATGGAAGGTTTTCTACAGGCAGGGATGACTCATTGTTGAGTGTTTGGGCGATCATAATGGACATTCTTCTGGCGCATTGACTAAGATAGATGCGGAGCGATCGAGCGATGAAGTTTTGCATATCGGCATGTTTTCCTGTCCTACTCTGTTTGGCCCAGGCAGAGGCTCAATCCGGATTAGCCGATACCAAGGGCACGGAAGCGGATTTGCAGGCCCTGGATGAAATGATCACTCTCAAGGCCCAGAAGCTGGGCGACTGGGCCGATCAGCACCGCATCATCTCGGACGTCATCAACAACATTTGGGAACAAAACAACTGGACGAGTGAGGCGGACACGTTCGCCCGCGAAACCGCCTTGCGGATCGAGCGCATCCCGCCTTGGCAATTCAAGGACCGCCTGGAAGCCATGATGCGTGCAATGAAGGACCGCTACCGTTTCGATGACCGACAGACCCAACAGTTCCAGCAGCAAATCTACAAAGAAATGTGGACCATGTCGCTGAAGTACGGACCGACCCTGATGCGAAACGCCGAAGAAATGCTCGACACGCGCCTGCGCCAAGAGCCTTTCACGGCCCAGCAAGTGGCGCGGTGGGCGCAGGCTTCTGATCCACTAATGAACGATCTGCAGTTGGACGTCCAGCGGTTCGCGACAGAATTCGGTGAGATCCTGAACGAGAACCAGCGGTCGATCTACAAACGCGATCGGGAAAGCTTGAACCGGCGCATGGACTACTTCGTTCGGAAGCATGAGGAATGGAAGCGGGGCAAGTGGCGCGTCGAGGACTGGGGCCTGCAAGACGATGTGCTCCACCGCCCGAAAAGTCAATCCGACTTGGCGCAGGAAGCCGTTGATCGTTTGATCGGGCGCAGCGCTCTGCCTTACCAGGAATCGACTTGGCGGCGCTATGTGCGGGCGTTCGTTCGGACTTACGAGTTGGACGAGGCCCAGAAACGAGCCGGCGGAACCATCCTGGATGATCTCGTTACTCAGGCGGACCGCTATCGTACCAGCAAGGCTGACGAAATCAGCAAGCTCAATCCGGGCGAGCGCGTGAATCACCCCGTGCTCGAGCCGATCCGCAGGATGTTCACTGAATTGAAAGCTCGCCTGGAAGTCATCCCCACCGAGCGCCAGCGCAAACGAGCATTGGACCGCGCACCCGCCAGTCGCAAACCGCCGGGATCGCGCAGCCGCTCCTGAGATTCAAGTCGCTGACGGCAGGCCCGCCGGGCATGAGCCCCAAGGCCCCGGAAGCCACTTGCCGCGAATCCGCTCTCCGAGCCCAATTTCCACTGTACTACTGAGTTACGGTTTCCGAAGAATGGGAATGATGGTTGCATCGGCACGAATCAAGACCAACCTCCCGATCGGCCGGAGCGTCATCTCCGTTCTCGCCCACGTCGCTCTGCTGTCATTCAGCCTGTTGGCAGCGTTCGTCCTGGCCTACAACTTCAGTCGTACCGAGCAGTGGTTCTTTCCGCAGTTCATGATGGCGCTGCCGGTTTTCCTGCTGGTCAAGTATTTTGTTTTCACCTTCACGCACCAATACCAGCGTTCGTGGCGTTACGTGGGATACAGCGATGTGGCGTCGATTGTGTTGGCGTGCGCTGCAGCCGCCGGCGTGGTCTACGGCTTGCTCCTATTGTTTCGTGCCGTCGCCGGCGCGTCCGCGGTGGGTCGTATCGGCGCCTTTCCGGCGTCCGTTCTGTGGATCGACTTGATTCTCAGCGTGGTGCTGGTCGTCGGAGCCCGGTCGGCCATCCGTTACTACTTCCAACAGGGGCGGTCTGCGGGCGATCGCGGCGTTCGGACGCTGATGATCGGCGCCGGCGATGCCGGCGAGACGTTGTTGCGTGAGATTCAGCGCCTGCCGCTCGCCCCATACGACATCGTCGGCATCCTGGATGATGACACAAAGAAGCTCGGCACGCGGATCCACGGAATCGAAGTCATCGGCGCCGTCGAAACCGTGAAGATGCAGTGTAACTTGCTCGATGTCGAACGAGTGCTGATCGCCATTCCGTCCGCTTCGAGGACGCGCATCCGCGAAATCATCGATCTGTGCGAGGGAGCGAACGTCGACTTCCGCATCGTGCCCGGCCTGAGCGAGTTGATCGAGGGCAGCGTCACCATCGAGAGCCAGGTTCGGCGTGTGCAAGTCGAAGACTTACTCCATCGTGCGCCGGTGGTCCTGGATCATTCTGCCATCAGCAGATTCGTGACGGGTAAGACGGTACTGGTCACCGGAGGTGGCGGATCCATCGGTTCGGAACTGTGCCGGCAGATTTGTCAATTCCAGCCGCGGCGACTAGTCGTGGTGGACTTGTGTGAGAACAACCTCTTCGACATCGAGCGCGAGTTACTGGCCGGCCCGCACCGCATTGAATTGGCCCCGTACTTAGGCGATATCTGCGACGCACGCCGCATCAGATCGATCTTTGAGTTGCATCGGCCGGAGATCGTTTGTCACGCAGCCGCGCACAAACACGTGCCGATGCTCGAAGCCCACCCGGGCGAAGGATTGAAGAACAACATTGTGGGCACGCGGATGCTGGCCGACCTCGCGGTGGACTTCGGCGTCCAAAAATTCGTCTACATTTCCACCGACAAGGCTGTAAACCCCACCAGCATTATGGGCTGCACAAAACGCATCGCCGAAATGTACGTGCAAGGGCTTAGCGATCGCACGAAAACGCAGTTCATCACGGTGCGGTTCGGGAATGTACTGGCCTCGCGCGGCAGCGTCGTGCCGATCTTCCAGGAACAAATCGCCAAGGGCGGCCCGATCACGGTGACGCATCCGGAAATCACGCGCTATTTCATGACCATCCCTGAGGCTGCCCAATTGGTGCTCCAGGCGGGTGCGATCGGGCAGGGGGGCGAGATTTTCCTGCTGGAGATGGGCGAGCCGATCAAGATCGTTGATCTGGCCAGGAATTTGATCACCCTCAGCGGCCTGACTCCCGGGCAGGACATAGCCATCACCTTCACGGGCCTGAGACCGGGCGAGAAACTGCACGAAGAGTTGTATATCGAGGGCGAGGGTCTTGGCCCCACGGTCCATCCGCACATTCGCGTCTGGCAGAAACGCGAGGAGAATTGGGAGAGGCTTCTCGAAGCAATTGACAGCATCGTGGCTCTTGCTGACGAAGCGGAACTCGCTCGGATCAAGGCGAAATTGGTCGAAATAGTTCCTGAGTACATGGCCTCCACCGCGGAAGATCCTGCCGAAATCAGCATCGAGTGAAATGCACGGCGATCTCGACGCGTCAGTGCTCCTTGGCACGCGGTTTGATGAGTGTGCCACTGCTCAAGAGCAGTGGCCCACTCTTTATGCATTCGCGGGGTGCCGCTGGCGGCTCGTCCGCCAGTGTTGCTGCCGGAACGTCCGGCACTGGCAGGCAAGCTGCCCGTGGCACCCCCGCGATTCAAGAGTAGCGGAGTGGTAGGCTGTTGCCAAATGAAGCAGGGCAGTTAATATCAGCAGCCCGGAACAGACGCACGATCGCGCCCTGCGGCTGAGGAACGAGAAAATGAACCAAAGCATTGTGCTCCTCGTGGTGGCATTCGCCGGCTTGCTGTTAGGGCAACAGACGGCTACCGGTCAGCAAACGAACAAACGACCGGATCCAGAAACGGTTGAAAGCGAGCTCGAACAGGACCGGCCCAAGGCTGCGCCGCTTGCTCCGTCGAGTCCGGTGCCCGGACCACCTGCGAGTGATCCGCTCGATCACTTCCGCGTAGACGATCGAGAACTGCTCTGGCCTGAGGATTTTCTGCTCGCAGGACGGCTTGGCCGGCTTCGCCAAAACGGGCAGTGGTGGGAGTTTGTCTTCGCGCCGAATCAAGAAGGTGAAATGGATAAGCCCGTCAAGGTATTGCCCAATTCCAAGCTCCGGCAGATGGTGACCTACGCCCGCACGTCGAACGAAGCAGCCGAGTTTGGGATTACCGGGCCGGTCACGGAGTACCGCGGCGAGAACTACGTCCTGGTGGGAAACGTGACGATCCTGAGTCGGCGATCCGCAGCACCGCCGGTGACCGGCAGCCAAGAGTCGGATTCAACTTCGGAGTTGAGTATTTTGGAGCAGCTTGAGCGAGACGCGTCAACCGTGCGACCGCTCAGGCCGTCGTCGGACGAATCGGAATCTCAGGATGCGAGTACGCCCGCGCCGGGCCAACGTCCTTCGGCGCTCGCTCGTGGCAGCAGCAGCCTTTTGCACGAGGGCACTCGCGTTTCCGGCCGGGTCGGTCGGCTGGCGCGAGAATCAGATTGGTGGGTGTTTGTTTTCGAATCGAACAGTGACACACCGGCGGACGCCCCTGTCCGACTCCTGCCGAACTTGTCGCTCGGAAGTATGGAGGATCTGTCGGTAGGTGCGAATCAGAGTCCGATTTTCGTGGTTTCCGGCGAATTGACCGTACATGGCGCCCGGAACTACATGCTCATCCGTCGCTTCAGGATCCGGCGAGGAGACGGCAACATCAAGTGATCCGGCCAGCGGGGAGTGTCCGGCGGGGCCGACCTCCCGGATTGCAGCCTTGCAATGCTCGGCACACCAAGCTAAGCTGAGCGGTTTCATGCACCCAGGACAGAGGAGTTTAGAACCTTGTACGCAATCGTTGAAGATAGTGGGCGGCAGTTTCGGGTCAAGCAAAACGACGTCATCGATGTCGATCTCCGCGACGTGCCCGATGGCGCAGAGACAATCGAGTTCAATCGTGTCCTTCTCGTCGGTGACGAGCAGCAGGAAGGCTCCACCAAGATTGGCCAGCCTTGGCTGGAGGGTGCCAAAGTGGTCGCTCGGATCAATGGCGAAATCAAAGACGACAAGATCACTGTGGTCAAGTTTAAGCGTCGCAAGGGCTATCGCCGGAAGCAGGGACACCGCCAGCGGTATCTGCGCGTGACGATTGCCAGCATCACGACTTGATCTCTCCACTCGCGAGACAATCAGACCTCTGCTTTTGAGATGATTTCGAATATGGCCTCGGCATCATCGGCGCTCGCAATGGCTGAGCGGAAGCCGTCCATGAGCATCAGCCGGCTGATCCGCGCCAAAGCCTGCACATGAGGTCCCGTCTGATCGATCGGACTGCCGAGCAACACCACGATCTCCGCCGGCCGGCCATCCTTGCTCTCAAAATCGATCGGTGGGATCGGCCTCCCCAGAGCCATCACCAATTCGTCGCAACACGCGCACTTGCCGTGCGGAACCGCCAAGCCATGGCCGATGCCGGTCGATCGGATCGCCTCACGATCGAACACCGCCTTGAGCAGTTTCTCTTCGTCACTGCACTTGCCCGAAGCGGCGACCAGTCGCACCAGCGTTCGGATGGCTTCCGACTTGTCGGAAACCTCCATCCGGGCGACAATGCGGTCCGAGGTGAGTATGTCAGTCAGTTTCATGGCTTCTCTGAGGCTCCCACGCCAATTTACAAAGGCCTTTCAGTCTACTCACTCCTTTCAATTCAACAACCACAAAGGCCAAAAACCGGCGGCCTCGTGGTTGTTGGCGTTGGCTAAGATGGGGTGGGAATGGAAGCCTGGACCAGATTGGGAGTCGGTCGTCATTTGCTTGCCAAGGGGCAAGCCCGGCCGGCTCCGTAAGCGACACGACGCCAGGAACCGGCGAACGACACCGGTTCGTCAGTCCTGGCGGCCGCTTTCGTCGGACTGGGCGGCAGTGAGCTTGGCCACGGAGCCCGCGACAGGACTTATCGGAAACGTGGCCGGGCGGTCACGTCCGAGTGGGTGAATAAGCTAACGGGACGCCGGCGCTGGGTCGATTCGAGATGCGTACACCAGGCCCGCACGCGGGACAGTCAAGGATGACCGGTGACAGAAGCATACGGAGGTGCTCCTCGGATGGGACCCAAGTCGACGATTGTGGAATCACTTACTGCCGCACAGATTCCACGCCTCAGCGCCGCGCCATCGACGACGTTCCTGGAGCAGTTGGCTCCCGGCCTCCGGATCAACAAAGAGTCGGGTCCGGCTCGACCATCGTACGGCCAGGCTGGCTTTGGCAAGGAACTGATTTGTCTCACCAGCACAATCGCCCAAATCGAACAGTTTGCAAAGGCTGGCGATAGCGGAGTTCGGTCCTACTCCGAGCGGTTCGTCGCCGTCCGCGTGGCCCTGGAGAATATGAGCGCCTCCTACACGGCCACGCATGATCGGGATCTTGCACTCCAGATCGCAAGACTGACGAAGGCGCAAATACTGAGTCTGACACCACTTCGCCCACACATCAATTGCATTTCACGGAAGCGCAGTTGAGAGACGTTCGCCCCCGCGAGCGGAACGTGATCTTATCGGACGCCGGCCGCTTCCCGCCAGCGCCAGGCCCCACGACACCGCCGCAGCCTCAGGGCTAAGTCCAATAAGCACTCCTTCCGTTCCAACGCTGCGGAATTACTTAAACACAATGCGTACATACGACGAACTAGCTGTTGCCAGCTTGTTTAGCGGACGCATGGTCGATTCCAGTTGATCCGCGAACCTGTTGGTAATCTCTCGTTTCTCATCGCCGCGCACGGTGGCGCCGCGAGGGAAACGAACAGCGATCCCGATGCCGGGCGGCGATTGAAACAATTGCCCATCCGGCAGCCGCCGGCCACGGCCTGAATCGCTGTTTGCATCGTAGTCAGGGAGGATCCACATGAGCCGCATCAACACCAACATCGAGGCCGTTCGGGCTCTAACCCGACTCGGCAGAAACCAAGCCAACTTATCGCTGAGGCTCGAGCGACTCAGCACAGGCTTGCGCATCAATCGCGGCAAGGACGACCCCGCGGGCCTGATCGCCTCTGAACGGTTGCGCAGTGAACTCAACGGCATCACACAGGCCATCGCCAACTCGCAGAGAACGATCAACGTACTGTCGGTGGCCGAAGGGGCACTCAACGAGGTTTCGACGCTCCTCCTGGAGGTGCGCAGCCTCATAGTGGCGACTTCGAACGAGGGCGCACTCTCGCCCGACGAAGTGGCGGCCAATCAACTGCAACTCGATTCTATCCTTGAGAGCATCAATCGCATTGCAAACACGACCCAGTTCGCCGGGCAGAAACTGCTGGACGGCTCCATCGGTTACACGATTTCCGGACAAACGATCACGCAGATCGCAAACACTCGGATCTTCGGTGCGCGGTTGCCCGACAATGGCACCGTGACCGTGAACGTGCAGGTGACGAACTCCGCAGAACTTGGGACGGCCACGTTCAATCGGGGGTCGGCAGCTGGTCTGGCTTCCGCGGTGACCATCGAAGTGTCGGGAAATCTGGGCACCGAGACGATCAGTTTTGCGAGCGGGACGAACCTGTCGGCCGTCGTCGCAGCGATCAACAATTTCACGTCGCTGACGGGCGTGACCGCCGCGATGGGCGGAACCTCCGGCACTTCGTCCGTCGTGTTGAACAGCCAAAAGTTCGGAGACGACGAGTTTGTCACCGTTCGGACCATAACGGGGACTTTCACGACGGCAGCGGGCCAGAGCACGACCGATTTCGGAGTGGATGTCGGCGTCTTGATCAACGGCCAGACTGCCAAGACGGATGGCTTGGAAGCGACACTGCGAACCACGGCCATCGACATCGAGCTGTCGCTGACCTCCGGATTCGCGACGCAGACGGTTTCGGCATCGACGATGGCCATTACGGGTGGCGGGGCTCGGTTCCAGATCAGCCCGTCGATCACCGGTGCCGGGCAAGTGAACCTCGGTATTCCGTCGATCTCGACCACGAACCTCGGCAATGCCGTCGATGGGTTCTTGAGCACGCTCAAGTCCGGCGGCGCCAACGAAGTGGCCGGGGGCAACTTCACCAACGCCGAAATCATAGCCGCCAACGCCGTCAACCAGATCGCCACCATGCGCGGCCGTTTGGGCGCGTTTCAGAAAAACGTCGTCGAAACGAACATCAACAGCATGAGCGTCGCGTTCGAAAACGTCTCGGCTTCGGAATCGATGCTGCGCGACGCGGACATGGCCGAGGAAATCTCGAAACTGACGCTGGCACAGATCCTGGTCCAGAGTTCGATTCAAGTGCTGTCTATTGCCAACCAGATTCCAACCGCCGTCCTGCAGTTGATCGGGGGGTAGATCAGTAGCCGGTACCCGGTACTCAGTACCCGGTACCCAGTAAACGGTAGATGGTAGGCAGCAGGTTCTCCGTTTAGCGGCGACCCGCAGGGGAGCGCGATCCGAATGCGGAGTGCGGAATTCGGAATGCGGAATTGAACCCACGCAAACGCGACCGCGAGGGAGCACCCGATCAGAGACGCGACCGTCAGGGAGCGTTCCACGCCCAACCCGGATGTCCTCGCCCAACCTCAGCATAAGCACTCCCTGACGGTCGTGCCTCTGATGTCGCATACCATCCCCTACGCCAAAAGGCGCAACATGCAACGCATCATAAACGCCACGTTGATCTTGCGGCAAGTTGGCTTCGTTTGGCCAATACGGTTTTCCCGACTCGCTTGCTGTTTGCCTGTCAAACCGTGATTCCTTCTCCTGATCCCCATTCCGCAATCCGAACTCCGCATTCCCTGCTCCCTCTTCCCGGTCCTCTTGCATTGACTTTCCCCATTCCCTTTCGTCCTTCGTACTTTGTACTTCGTCCTTTCAGCCCCTTCCCATTCCCGGCCTTGCCCTTGCGCGAAGTTTGGCTTCGTTTGGCGCTACACGTTTCGCCGGTTCCGGCTCTTCACGCTTCACGATTCGCTCTTCACGCGTCAGCCCGCGCATACCGCATTCGCATAGCGCTCCCTCATGGTTAACTTGCCGGGTGATCGTTCAAAACGCGCTGCTCGGGCGATCAGCGTGCAGACTGTAGTGTGGGCACTGTTCACAACAATCAGTAGAATGCAGTTTCGTAGGTCGGGTCCTCGACCCGACATGCCTTCGCACGCGAAAGTGGTTGGGTCGAGGACCCGACCTACTTGGCTGCAATGTGAGGTAGATTCACTCACAATCCGGCGAGAGCGGGGTTTTCTCTCGTGCCGAGCCTCATCAAACAGCAAGATTTTCGGAAGGTGCAGAATTTGCCATTCTGCTACCTATGTGGGGGAGAATTTAAGGCAGGCAGTAACATTAACCGTGATCACGTTCCGGCGTCCGCGCTCTTCCTCAAAGAGGATCGCGATGTTCCGCTCATCTTATCAACGCATGTTGCCTGCAATGCCAAGGAACATGCCTCTGATCAATTACTGGGGCAGCTGATCGACCAGATCCACGGTCGCCCCATAAATCCGGGCTACCGAAAGCTGGATGCAACTGTCGTGGAAGTCAACGGTCAGGTCGTGACGATTACGAAAGATCTCAATATTCACCAGTTCATTCGACGGTGTGTCCGAGCCTTTCACGCAGCTCTTTATCATGAATGGTTGCCGTCCGACACGGCTAATGCATTTCATCCTCCGCTGAGGGGAGCCCAGCTGGACGGGGATACCGGATCCCCAACCGACGAATTCAACAGACTCTTGATGACTGACCAGAGCCTGAATCAACACGCACTTTTTTCAAGAGTCCTCAAACAGAACCGAGTGGCAAAGAATACAGACCAAGTTTTGTCTCAAAACGGAAAGTGCAGCTACGACTGTGTTTGGTCTCAACTGGATGATGGACAGCCGATCTGCATATTTGGGCTCAAAATATATGATTGGCAACGATTTGGTGAACTAGCCGGTTATCCGAACCGGGGATGCGTCGGATTCTACGGTCCGAAGGCCGGCAGACCAGCTACCGCAACCGTGTCCACCGAACTTGAATTCCCGTTTCCCAATGAAGAAATCCTGGATCCGTTTGGGAATTAGTTTCGTAAAGCAATAAAAGGCAATAAAAGGTGTCAAAGCAATAAAAGGTGTCAGGAAGGTTTTTGACGGTCCCCACGGACGCACTCCGGACCAAGCCAAGGA
>JACZTW010000101.1 GCA_022573485.1 Planctomycetota bacterium | reverse complement strand
TTCGATACTGAATGCGCCGGAACCATGACCTTGCATGTCCGGCTCTGCCCCCGTTGATAGTGCGCCGGCGACGCGCGAACCGGAGCCCGGCGCGAGAGAATCAGAGACGCGGCACACTCCTAGCGCAGATCCAACGCGAAATGCACATCGAGAAACGAGAGCGTGCCTGTCGAATTCTATCGGCCTTGGAATGAGAGCCAGCTTTCACCGTCAAGTTGGGACCAGAAAACCTGGCCGTTCAGGATGGCGCTTTGGATTGCGAGATCCTCGCAGTACACGGCCCAGCCGGAGAAGACGTCTTTGACTTCCGCTCTCTGTTGCAACACCGCGGCGGTGATCTCGGGATCGGTGCAGTGCCCGATGATTTCCCGAACTCCGCGATCGAGCGCAAAACGATGAAACGCCGGCATGAATTCACGCGCCCGGCCCGGCGGGCAGGCGATCTCGTGAATTCGCACGGTGCCGCCCGGCGAACGGTGATCCGGGTGCTTCTGGCCGGTGGTGGATTGAAGCATCAGACCTTCGGCTGCGATCACCGCTTGTTCAGTCAAGGCCACTGGACCGTTCCCGTTTTCGCGTTTTCAGAACTGGAAGGTGTCTTATGGCCTCAGAAACGGTACTTTTTCAAACGCAAGCCATGCCGTTCAACAGCCGATAATCGTGCTGGAATCAGTCGCCGCGGGCGCTGCATATGCGAATACTCTAGTTGAGAGTATCTGTAATTTTGCAGCACAAGGAGTTATCCGCTGACAGCAACACCCAATGCACTTGCCCCAACCACTCAGGCCGAAGGCCGGTTGCGCGAATTGAAACGGTCCGACATCACGGAGATTGCTCGCTTGTACCTTGCGTCCTATCTGGGCAAAGATGAGCAACCGACACAAGGACTATGCGCGTATTTTGAGAAGTTGTATTTTTCCGATCCCTGGCGAGACTTGGAAGCTTCACCGTCAATCGTGTATGCTGATTCGGAAGGGGACATTCGCGGCTTTTTTGGCTGTTTTCCGCGACGTTTCGTATACGGCGACAAGACCGTCAGTGCCGTGGCGCTCAGCGCGCTCATGGTGCATCCCTCCATGCGCCGTCGCGGAGTCTCTCGTCGCATTACGCAGGCTATACTTGACGGTCCGCAGACTCTGACCTTTACCACAACCGCCTCGCCGGTCTCGTCCAACACGATGCTGCGGCAATGCGGCTTTTGGTGCCCACCCTTTACGTGTCTCAAATGGACCAAGAATCTTCTTTTGTGGAACGGAAAGCTGAGTTCCGTAAGAGGTAGTGGTCGTCTTGAAAGGCTGATCAGGCCGTTGCGAATGCGGCGCCGGCGATCATCACGTTCCAAACAAAGTGGGCTGCACTTGATCGCCCGGCAGCTACAAGATCCTACTGAACTATGTGTACTGCGAAGACAAGTGTTAGGCAAGGACGTGCTTGTTTCTGACCTTGATCCGCCGCATGTTGCATGGCTTTGGGAGATCATGGCTGACTCACACAAACCACGCAGGGTCTGCAGGTGCTTGCTTCTCAGCCACCATGATCAACCCGTCGGCTGGGTTGTCTATTGTGTTCACAGCGATCAGCATGCCAAGATTGTTGAATTCGGCTGCCAGCCGCAGCACACCGAAGCAGTCCTGAGCGAATTTCTGGAATACGCGATTGAGAAAGGCCTTCATGCCGTTCGGGGTGATTGCAGCACTCCTGAGTTGACCCTCGCAGTCGTCTCCCAGGGCGCGCGACTTCACTTCGAGCCGTCCGGCTGCGTTTTTCATTGGAAAGACCAACAAATCGGAACTGCTTTGACCAGCGGCGAGGCCTTCTGGTCCGAACTCGATGGTGAAGGCTGGATCAGCATGCAGGGCCGATGATCGCTTAACGGGCCTGCGTCGGCTCGGCCATTCTCCAGACAATCAACTCAATCATGGTTCGTGATTATCCAGTCACCTTTGCGGGGTCTCGTCTTCTTGGATGATCTCGATTGACGACATGGCAAGCCTCAGATCCCGATGCCCCGACGGGTGATGTGATCCATCAGTTGGCCTCCACCGACGCCGTCGCAGGGCACACGACGGATATCAATACTCGCCGTCCGGGCGAAATTAACGCCGCCGCAAGCGCTGACAAACTCGTGACGCGCCGCGGCACATGCCTGAACCGTATCCATATTCCAATCCGCCGGCCTGCCGAACGGCAGTGCGAAAAACCTTTGATAACCCGCAAAACCAGCCAGCGCCTCTGCGTTGCCATTTATTTGCCGACATTGCTCGTTCGCATCGAGGCGCGAAAACCGAGGGTGATCCAGACTGTGGTTGCCGAGTTCCATCAACGGACTCTCGAGAAGTTGTGCAAGCTCTTCATGGTTGATGTACTCGACTCTGTTCCCGTTGAGACTACTGGATAGGTCGGTCAATCCGGAACGTCTGGCCAGCACATCGGCTGGTGCCTGATGCCGCAGATAGCTCGAGAATAAACCGGGGCAGGACGTACCGAACACTTCCTCCAGCGCTTCTTTTCGGCCTTCGCTTTCCAATTGGGCCACATCGTAGATCCAACAGCGCTGCCCGGTCAGGCTGGCATGATTCACGAACAGGGCGGCTGGGATGCCGTGCCGAATCAAGACAGGAAGCGCGTGGTCGGCAACCGATTTCAGCCCGTCGTCGAAGGTCAGCGCCAAGCAGGTCTTGGTCAGCGTGCCCGATCGAAGTCTGCGGATTCCCTCAGAAAGCGAGACCAGCTCAAAGCAGCTCTTGGCCCAAAGCAGGTGATCTTCAAAGGCGTGCGGATGCGTCACCACACCCAGGTCGCGAAGATACTGCGGCGGGCTCGGATCGACGGCATGGTACAGCAAAACGATCAATGCGGGCCTGCGATCCAGCACGGACTTCGCGAAGCGGGCTCGAAGCGTGGACCGGATCGCCCGCTTGAGACCGAACACGCTCTGTAAGAATCGGGGCGTCAACAATACAGAATCCGCCAAGGCTAAGACGATGATGCGCTCATCGTCCAAGCGCTGTTCAGGAATCGCGTGCTTCGCATCGCCGGCCGCCCGGCGCGCAGCCACACACACATCTGTACTGTTATCGGATCATGGAGAACGGCTCTTAATCGTGGCGTGATGGAAAGGCTTGACCCAAGCACTTCTCGTCCTGGTATCGCACATGTCTTGATCGTGGGGTTATCGGACGCGGCCTGAGGGCGAGAGACGTGCGCGCAAAAAGATGCGGACTGCGGGCAAGCCCACAGTCCGCATCTGGAATGATGAGTCAGTCGGAAAATCAGGAACTCAGCGCCAGCGTCGCAGCCGTCTCGACGATCAGCTTGATTTGATCCTGAGCCGTTGCCAGACGCTTCTGGGCAGTCTTGCAGCAGCCGCCTTTGCTTTCGGAGGCCACGGTCGTGGCCTTAGCTGCTTTACTGCAGGGTGATCCGCCAGCCGCAACAGTCGAAGCTTTGGCAGCTTTGGACTTGCTGCAGGGTGAACCACCGGCGGCGACGGTGGTCGCGTTGGCAGCCTTGGCTTTATTGCCCTTGTTACAACAGGGCTTGTCACCCTTGGCAGCGACGGTCGTCGCTTTGCCCTTGTTGCAGCCGCTCTTCTTGGCACCGGCCAGAGCCGCGCCTGCGCCTAAAGCATGCGGACAGGGTGAGCCGTCCTTGGCCGCGACAGTCGCAGCCGCAGCTTTACCCTTGTTGCAGCCGCTCTTCTTGCCACCGGCCAGCGCCGCGCCTGCACCCAAAGCATGCGGGCATGGCGAGCCATCTTTGGCTGCAACGGTCGCAGCCTTGGCTTTGCCCTTGTTGCAGCCGCTCTTGGCAGCGGCAGTTTGAGCCGTACCGCGGAAGTTCTTCATGCAGTCCTTGATGCAATCTGCGTCGCAACCCTTCAGCTTGCAGTTGACGATTAGCAGAGCCTTGTCCGCCTCTTCACGCGTGGCGAAATCAAAGCCGGCCAGACGATACTTCATCTTCTCGCCGTCCTTGAGGGCCGCTTTGGCCGACATGGAACAACCGTAGCCCTTGCCGCCGACCGTAAGCCGCACAGTCTTGAGATTCTCGATCTCCTTCTCAAGCAGGCCGGCCAAGGCGATCGTCGCCTCAGTCTCGGTGTCGTAAACTTTGCTCGCGACCAGGAACTGCACCTTGCCGTTTTCGCCGGCCTTGGCCGTGGCGCTCTTGAAGCAATGAGTATCGGTATCGCCGACGCGATAGGCCATCGACGGCATCGCCTTCATGACGCCGGCCACAGCGTTGTCAAACGTGGTCTTAGAGCAGGGCGCTACCTTCGCACTGGCCAGAACGACCTTGCCTGCTTTGTGTTTGTCGCAAGCCAACAGTACGCCAGCGGTACCGAAAAGAGCCAGCACTGCAAATACAGAAATCTTTCTCATGTCATCCTCCTTAGGAGTAAACAAAACGGTCCAAGTGATTATGTCCCGGCTGTGGGGACCGTGAAGCCTTGAAGCCACGTATTCTAGCATCTCTCGCCCTGGGTTGCAACATCAGTCCTTCGCAAATCCTCCAAGACCGATAACCGTCACTCCCACAGTCGCTTACGCACAATACCGGCCCGTCCGACAGGCCCGCCAGCGGCGGCCATCCTGCTGGACAGCCACGCGGCACCGGGATACCCTGCGATGCGGACCCGATCGTCCTCATGGAGATTGCGGCATGATTCTAGTGAATACTGAAATGATTCCCGGCTACCGCGTGCTGGAAACCAAAGGCCTGGTGCAGGGCAACACCATCCGCGCCAAGCACCTCGGGCGGGACATCGCCGCCGGACTTAAGAACCTGGTGGGCGGGGAATTGAAGGGCTACACCGAACTGCTGACCGAGTCACGGCGGCAGGCCATCGAGCGCATGATCGGCCAGGCGCAGCAACTGGGCGCCAACGCTGTCGTGAACGTCCGCTTCACCACCAGCGCCGTCACGCAGGGCGCGGCAGAGCTTTACGCCTACGGCACCGCTATGGTCGTTGAAGAGGAGCGCGTATAGATCATGCTTCCTGTGCTGAGTGTCATCATCACGTTGTTCCCGTTCATGCTCATCGGCTTGGGCTATGTCGTCGGCCGCTGGCGTGAGCAGAGCCACTTGAAATCGCTCGCGATTCGGGAAGAGGCGCTGGGCCACATTATGGTCACGGACTTGAAAACAATAGCCGAACCCGAGACGGCCGTCAGCGGCTGCCTGGTAATGGGTGAAGCCGTGATCGCTACCGATTACTTCAAGAGCATCGCCACACAATTGCGAAACTTGATCGGCGGGGAAATGAAGTCCATGCAATCATTGGTCGACCGCGCCCGTCGCGAAGCCATCGTGCGAATGCTGGAACAGGCCGATCGTGCCGGCGCGACCGAGGTCCACAACGTCCGGCTGGAGACCAGCAACATCCGCAGTGCGACACCCAAAAAGAAGGCCGCCATTTCGGTCGAGATGCTGGCCTTCGGAACCGCGATCGTGCGCCGCTGAGCGGCGTTTCTCATCGCGGCGCTGAGCCGCAGCCTTCAGGCTGCGGACCAACCGGGCACAGGAGCACGGCCGACACGGCCGTGGCACACAACGTTTCTGTAGCGGTCGGCGTCTCTGCCGACCGTGGTGTTTCCACTTGGCCTGGACACTCCGATCCGCGCTGAAGCCCACGGTCGATACGGAGGTCGGCCGCTACAGGAGCGCTGGGGTGCCACAAATCCGAACGGATGACTATTGAAACACGATCCCTCCATCGAAGGCGAACCGCAGTTCCAGAAACAACCCGCGCGGATCGACCCCTCAGAAGCCAAAGCTGCGAAGAAACTCGCCGGCGAACGCGCCCGAGCAGACGATGACATCGCTCGCCAGCACAGTATCCATAACGAACCGGCCATCTTCCCGGGCATGGACGGCCGGCCGATCGAGCGCGACTGGACGTGCAGCTCGTGCGGCTACAACCTCCGCGGTTTGACCACCGGGCACCCGTGTCCCGAGTGCGGACACGTCGAGGTCTACCATCCGCCGCCCGAGGGCGAAGCATCCTACGGCCGATGGCTGGCCGACAAGCGCGCCGCCGTAAGCCCGTCGCGCAGTTGGGCCACCGTGGGGCTGGCCTCGGTCCTCTGCGCGCCGGTGGGCTTCTTTGCGGCGACCCTGATTCCGCCGTTCCCCATCCTGTGGAGCACCGCCATCGCTGCGCCGGTAGTCGGAGAAATTCTAAAAGTCGCTGCGCTCCTGTGGCTGCTCGAAGCGAAGCCCTATCTCATCCGCAGCCGCACGCAAATCCTTATCGCGGCCGCGTGCGGCGCGCTGGCCTTCGCCGCGGCCGAGAATCTGCTCTACCAAGTGATCTTTCCGAACGCTGCCACGCCGGAGATCTTCGCTTGGCGCTGGGTGGTGTGCATCGGGCTGCACGTGATCTGCACGCTCATCGCCGCCGGCGGAATCGTCCGCCTATGGACCGCCGCCACCCACGAAGGCCGACCGCCGAGCGTCTCCCGCGCCGCCCCCGAACTCGTCTTCGCCATGATCCTCCACGGCGCCTACAACGCCACCGTCATGTCCCTCAACTGGCCCGGACTGATGTTCTGACCTCAGAAAACTAACCGCAGAAATCGCGGAGCACGCGACACATATCGGGGTGGCATAGGTGAGTACGCTCACCCGTGGTGCCGAAGATGCGCAACACGAGCCTGAACCCACAGCTCAAGGCGAGAGCCGCACGGGCAAGAATACTTGCCCATGCCACCCTGCCATCGATGTGAGAGTTACCGAAGCATTGGCGTTCATGGGGATCACCGTTGACACTGATCAGAGTAGCTCCTATGATTTACGTGTGACCAAGGTACAGGTTCCGCAAAAAAATCTATCATAACGGTGCCGCGAATCATAACTCCAAGATCCATAACTCTGTAGAAAATGCCATCTTTCCAGAACCTCTAGTTTACCTGAGTCACTCGGCCAAATAGCTTCGTTCGTGTGGGGCGTGCAGCTTCTTTTCTGCGTCGTCACCACGCCTTGCGGTCCCGCGCTCGGGGTCCGCGGCGTTGACCCTGCACCGGGTCGACACCGCTGGCCGTCGATTGCGCCGCTTCGACCGTGAGACAGGTTTCGTCGAGCTCGAGGCGTACCTGCGAACGGGGCGATTTTCGGGACCCGACGGGTCCGCGAGTTCGCCGCGGCCCCACCTCCAACGGCCCTTGCTCATACACTTGAGAAACATTGTGCAAATTGAAACCCATCGGAGAAAAACAATGAAAGAAACTAAGATACTTACGCTTGTCGAGATGCTGGTCGTCGCGGCCCTGCTACTGACACGATCTACTTCAGCGGACATCGTCAATGTGCCGGGGGATTCCTCCTCGATTCAGGCAGCGACCGACACGGCACGTGACGGTGATGAAATTATCGTCGTCCCCGGCACCCACTTCGAGAACATCAATCTGCTCGGCAAGGCCGTCACGCTGCGCAGCAGCGCCGGGCTTGGCGCAACACAGGCCCGGGGGCAATGGGAGCAGACCCACAAGCTCATCGCCGACGACAACGACGCAGGTGACATCTTCGGTCAGTCCGTCTCAATCGACGGGAATCTGATGGTGATCGGCGCGCAGCTCGACGACGATGCAGGAACACAATCCGGGTCGGCATACATCTACCGCCTCGACGGAAGCAACTGGATTGAGAAAGCTAAGCTCACCGCCTCGGACGGCGCTCCGGAAGACTCGTTTGGTGTTGCTGTTTCCGTAAGCGGCAACGTGATCGTGGTCGGCGCTGCGGGCGACGACGAGGGGGAATCGGGCTCGGGCTCGGCGTACGTGTTCCGGTTTGACGGAACACAGTGGATAGAGGAGGCCAAGCTCACAGCATCCGATCCAACTTGGCACGGCCACTTCGGTGAATCGATCTCGGTCGATGGTAACGCGGCCTTGATTGGAGCGCCCGGCCACGTGTTCTCGGACAACTTGAACGGGGCCGCCTACGTCTATCGCTTCGACCCTGACACGTCAGAGTGGATCGAAGAAGCCAAGCTCACGGCGTCCGATGGCGCGGTACTGGACAGATTCGGCAGGGCGGTCACTCTTAGCGGCGATGTCGCTGCGATTGGGGCGCAGAAGGATGACGACGCGTGCCCTGAGAATCCGGACTGCAACTCAGGATCCGCGTACGTATACCGGTTCGACGGCACGGAGTGGCAGGAAGATGCCAAGCTCACCGCCCCTGATGCAGATGCAGAGGATTTCTTCGGAGGGCATGGCATCGACATGCGCGGCGATATCATTGTGGTCGGATCGGCAGGCGACGACGATGGGGGAGACGGCTCCGGATCAGCATACGTCTTCCGGTTTGACGGCGTCGCTTGGAACGACGAAGCGAAGCTAACCGCGTCTGATGCAGCGGCATGGGACGAATTCGGTCATTCTGTGGCCGTGGGCGAAGATGTGATCATAATCGGATCACGAAACGGCGATGCCTTCGCTCGGGAAGAGCCAGTCGTGAATTCGGGGGCAGCATACGTGTACCGCTTCGACGGGCTCGACTGGATTGAGGAAACCAAGCTCTGCGCTGCTGATCCAGAGATGGGCGACGGATTTGGGCGCTCCATTTCGATGACTGGAAACCTAGTGGTGATTGGGGCCTACCACGACGACGATGCGTGTCCAGAGAATCCTACGTGTGACTCCGGCTCGGCGTACGTGTTCGCGCAAAGCGACCCCTGTGCCGACGAGGACGGCGACGGCAGGGTCACGATTTGTCATATTCCTCCCGGCAATCCCGACAACGCCAGCACGATTACGGTGGGTGTAAATGCCGTCCCCGTGCATCTTGCACACGGCGATCACTGTGGGCCTTGTGAAGGCGATGGTGGCTTGCTCGTGAGCGGCACGAGCGCGGCGAACGACGATCCGTGCTCAAGCGATCTGGACGACTCTGGAGACGTCGGCGCTGCTGATCTCGCGGTTTTGCTCGGGAGCTGGGGACCGTGTGATTCGGAAGAAGACTGTCCGGCGGATCTCGACGGCGATCAAGCGGTCGGCGCTGCCGACCTGGCGATACTCTTGGGTAGCTGGGGGCCTTATTCGGCATAGGAATGTTTGCTGCCCGGCGACGGGTGCAAGATCAGATCAGGTCGAGTTCCTTGCCCACCGCGGCAAATGCTTCGACGGCGTGATCGAGTTATTCGGTGGAGTAGCTGGCGCTGTTTTGGAAAGGGGCATCGTCAACAGGAGGACGCTCAGCAGATCGAGCGGAGCGCAAGTCTTGTGATGCGCAGGCCGGTTTGTGGTATCCTCAATTCAACGGGGCGATCTTACAATTCGCGATCACAAGAGGAGATTCATCCATGCACTCAAAGACCATGATCGGCGTTCTCGCTGTGGTTGTGTTGGCAGGATCGGCAGGGGTTGCGCGCGGGCAGTGCCAAGCGGACGAGCTGGCCAAAGTCACCGCGCCGGGCGCCGAAGCCTGGGACGAGTTCGGCGGCGCGGTGGCCATTAGCGGCGACATCGCCGTGATCGGTGCCAAGCGGAAGGATACCGAACAGGGCGGCTTCGACTCTGGAGCGGTGCGCGTGTATCGCTTTGACGGCACACAGTGGATCGAAGAAGCCACACTCATCTCGTCGGACATCGACTCGGAGGACTGGTTCGGCCGTGCGGTCGCCATCGACGGGGACACAATTCTGGTCGGAGCCAACGCCGCCGACGGCTTTGAGGCCTCCGGGTCTGGGGCGGCGTACGTGTTCCGGTTCAACGGAAGCGAGTGGGTCGAAGAGGCCAAGCTCACCGCTTCCGACGGTACGACAAGCGACTACTTTGGCTCCTCCGTCTCGATCGTCGATGATATCGCCGCCGTCGGGGCGCCGAGGTGCAGTACTTTGGTATGGCTGTGATCCGAACGGGACCACTTCGGCGTACGTGTACCGCTTCGACGGCAGCGAATGGATCGAGGAGGCCATCCTCACTGCGTCGGACGAGACGGAGGGCACGCACTTCGGCTGCGCCGTGGCCGTCGGCACACCCAACTCACTCGGTGGCGATGTGGTTCTGGTCGGGGCCTTCAACGATGACCACAACGGCGCTACGTTCCTGGACGGCGTGGGAGCGACTTACGTCTATCGATACGATTCTCGGAACGCGCAATGGAACGAGGAGGCCAAGCTCACCGTTCCCGAGCCTACCATGTGCGTGTCCTACCGCTTCGGCAAGAACATTTCACTCGACGGCGACGTCGCCCTGATCGGCTCCGAGCCGATACAACCCTTCGACTGCCAAGGGGGAGGTCCGACCGAACCAGAGGCAGGCGCGTACGTCTTCCGCTTCGATCCCGAGTGCGTTCCTGGCGACGGATGCTCGCCCTGGGTCTTCGAGACCAAGCTGGTGTCCTCTGATATGACGGTCGGCGATCGCTTCGGCACCACCGTCGCAATCGACGGAGATCTGGCGCTGTTCGGTGCCTGGGGAGTATGGGATCCGTCCATTCCCTGTTGGGCCGACCCGCCCGTCCCCGACCTGTGCGTCGCCGGGGCGGCCTACGTGTTCGCCTTCGATGGGACCGAGTGGATCGAGCAAGCCAAGCTCATTTCCTCCGATATCGATGAGGCCGACGCGCTCGGCTGGTTCGTGGCCATAAGCGGGGAGACGGCACTCGTTGGAGCGCCGGGAAACGATGACGCCGGCTACCGCAGCGGCGCGGCCTACTTCTTCGGTGGGCTGGCCGACTGCAACGAGAACACGTCAATGGACATCTGCGACATTGCTTCCGGCAGCAGTGAGGACGACAACGCCAACGGCACGCCGGACGAGTGCGAGTGCCCGGCGGATTTCGACGGCGACGGCATGGTGGGCACGTTTGATCTGGCATTTCTCTTGGGCGCCTGGGGCCCGAACCCCAACCACCCCGCCGACCTCAACGACGATGACATCATCGACGCCTTCGACCTCGCCCTCCTCCTCGGCGCCTGGGGCCCGTGCTGACGAAATTGGAAGTCCAGGTCGGCCCCGTCGGGATCGGCCGGGCATCGAGATCGCGGACCAGCTCGAACGCCAAGTCTTGGAGCGCGGGTGGATGAGTGTCGGCCCTGCGCCGACAAAGCATAAAAAAACCCGGGCGACCCTGCGGGGGACGCCCGGGAATACCGAAAGGGAACACGACAGCTTCCACTTCTTATGTACGATTCGGATCGGGCGCGTGCAAACTTCCACGGCGAATTTTTTGAGAATCGCGGCGAGCAACCGCATGATCGACAAAGTCGGGACCGGCTGGTGTGATCGCAGCGGTTGCGACGATTAGTGAAACTGGGCAAGCTGCTTTGACTGCGGCGCCGGTGTGCGCCATCGCCTGAATCCAGGCGTCGCTCGTAAGTGTCTAGCGCCTCCCTCTTGAGCCGTGGCCTTCAGGCCACGGACCGCTGGCGCAGCGATCTACGGGCGGTCCGGACCCTGAAGGGCCCGGCTCAACTTGTCTCAAACCCCAGTTCAACAGAGGACGCGCACTCGTCAAACGAAGTGCTTGGCCCTGTAGCCGGATTATCGACAACGTCCGGCCTGGCTGGTGTGATCGCAGCGGTTGCGACGATTAGTGAAACTGAGCAAGCTGCTTTGACTGCGGCGCCGGTGTGCGCCATCGCCTGAATCCAGG
>JACZTW010000100.1 GCA_022573485.1 Planctomycetota bacterium | reverse complement strand
GTCATCCACCGCGATGCCGGAGTAGCCATTGCCCAGTTTGCGGCTCCACAGCTTTTTCGGACCGCCCTCGGGCCATTGGATTGCGAGCCCGGTCGAGGGCGACGTAAAGTCTCGGTTGGGGCCCCCAAACTGCGGCCACTGAGCCTGGGCCACCGTGACATTCGTGCAGAGAATGCAGGTGACGAGCGACAAGATTCGCAGATGCTTCCAATTGGCCGGCGCTAAATTCATGGCAGGTCTCCCGCTTCGTCGGTATTTACCGCGAAGTTAATCGTTGTTCCATTGACGCCATCGTCGCAGGAGCTGATTTGTCTCGGGCGTCCAGTGTAACCAAGCGAGCCACTCGACTCAACGCCCTGGCAGCGTGGCCCAGGTTGTTTCAACCAGGGGGACGCGAATTCGGTGCGTCCTTCATCATTCGATTGCCAAGTCGTCCCCGGGGTTCTTCGAACGCGGAGCCTCGAATCCCGCCACGGACTACGACGAACAAATTCGTGTCCCCCACGTTCTGAAGAACATGGGCCATCCGGTTGTTAGCGTTTGTTCCTAGTCAGTAGCTTTGTCGTTACTATTGCTACGTCGTCTTCATAGCCAGCACGTGACAAACTGCGCAATTCCTTCTCTATCCAGGCATTAGGATAGAATCCCCAGCCTTTTGCGTTGAAATGCTTGGCTAATACTTTCTCATCTTTTTCTGTCGCGATCTTTCCTGCTGCAAGACACAGCTTTGGCGATGTATTCTTCCGGCATAAGCCAAGCTTGACCATTTGGGCTAGAAGGCGAGCGAACACAACGTCCCGAAGTCTCTTGTCGTTGAAGAGCTTGTATCTGTTTGGGCGTCTTGCATTCATCAGTTCGTCGGCTTTGACCCCAGTGCTATCAAGATAGGACTTGCACTCAACAACTAGCAGTTCATTGCTCGCGCCTTTGTATGCGACAACATCGAGTTCCCATCTCGGAGACGATGGACGATCTATTCTTCGTTTCTCTGCCTTCGTAAGTTCAACTTTGAAACTGGTTTTTACCCAGTATCCCTTATTCTCGAATATCGTTTTCAAGATTGATTCAAATGAGTCCAATGTTCATCCTCTGAATGGCCAACGGTTTTCCGCCCGGCCCAGAATCCCATGACGCTCACCGGAACGACACGTTAACCACTTCGGATTCGACGTTCGCAACCGCCTTGAGCAGGCGATCAGGGTTTCCACCAAAGAACCCAGATGTGAGCAACGAATATCCAATGCCGTCATGATCACGGACAGAGGCCTTGATATCTTGGGCGTGCTGCGTTTGACTTCTTCGACCATTCATCCAAGCGAACTGTCCGTAAGGGACTCCGAATCCGGCGTCCGTATTCAACAGAGCGAGCAGGTACTCAAGGCGACCGAATTGCTCCTCGAACAGGGTGTGGTCGTGTAGCACTGGTTCTAGCATGCCCCACAACCGTTCAGCAAGCCAGGTACTACCGGGTGTCTTGTGCTTCGACTCTGGGTTGTTCAATTTGTCACGAACCAGACATTGGGCAGCTTCATAATCCAAGACATACGCCGCCGGTATCAGATGGAAGACATGTTCTGCATCGTCGTACTTGGTCTCAGACACTTTCGTGTTGACGAGAATTTCCCAAAGATGATCGAAACGGCCTAGAGCAAGTGAGCAAATCCCAATCGTAAACGAAACAAGCAGTGCTGGATAATGCGAGAGGGCTCTCAAGGCTCGATTGTATGAGCTCGGCGTCTCACCGCGAGTCAATAGGCGTTTGACCGTGCGAGGCCATAACTCATCGAGATTTTCGCCACCGTGATAAACTCCGACAGCGACAACAGGTATCAATTTGGCACAGGCGGCTTCTACGCGCTCGACACGTTCGCGGTATTTCTCGTCTGTGTGCTCGGCTAGCGACCACGACATCTCCTCAGGACCCGTCCGTTTGCGGACAGCTTCCACTTCCTTCATAAGAAGGTCGTGGAAGCGGACTTCGTGGCGGGGATCAGCGACGTACCGCTTCGCCTCTTCTGTCGCGATCGCGGGCGTGTATGGATCCGGTACTCGACCGGCCGCCAAGACGGCCACGCGTTCTGCCAATGTTCCGAATGCCTCGTCTGCTCCTTCGATCAGGACGACCTGTGCATTACGATGTTGCACGATCTCAGCGGCTTTTCCCTTAGGTTCTCCGCGAGATAGCCAGAATGTCGAAAACCGGTGACGCGTAGTCCGAAGAATCGCATCCCTCAGTGCCGTGTCCCATTCTCCTGACCAGCCGCACACGATGAGTCCGTATTCGGTAAGGATGCGATCAAGGAGTTCGCGTGTTCGCGGCGGGTACTCATCCAACTCGTCAGAAGTGTTCCTGATCCTTGTGTCGAGGAAGTCACCATGAAGTTTCACGACCAAAGCAGTTGAATGCTGAAGCGGCATCATTCCATCAATAGCATCCTCGGTCGCCACAACCTTGGGGATTACTCCGTTCGCTTCCAGAGCTTGCTCAAGCAGGCGATCAAAGTTGGTTGTGAGAATGACTCGAATGTGCCCACCTTCTACCAAGCGCGCGATAGCTGCATGACCGGATGTAGGGGTCTTACGGCCGGCAGCCTTATCCTCTGCGTTCGGTTCGAAAAACGGTCGAAGAATTGACTGCCTCTCTTCACGACTGCGCGATAGGAGCTCTACGACATTCGAATAGTTGGGGTTGTCGCCGAACCTTTCGACGAACCACTTCTCCGGGTTCGCACCAGGATCGGCTCCTTCAACCAGAGCCACTCGCCGTACAAGCTCCAGCGTCAATTCCCAACCCGTTGGTATGCGAGCAGATCGTGAAACCCCAGATCCTAGCAGCAGGCAGTAAGCGCCCGGTGGTGTGTGAACTGCCAGCGCCATCGACAACAAAGGATCAATGTTCATGCTGCAAACACCTCATTTCCCCAATCGATGTCACTCATCCCGCGTTCAGATTGCGGGGGCTCTGCTGCACAGGCCAAATTCGCGCCGGTGAAAGGGCTTGGTCAGGCGCCATTGGATCATATGCAGGGAGCATAATGTCGAGTGGCGGTCAGTGCAACGGCGGCGGGGGTCGTTTTCGGTTGGTTAGTGGGCCTTTCGGGGATTCAGGCCGAGGTTGTGGAGTTCGGCGGCGAGGTCTTTCATGCGGATGGGGTCGGCGAGGGGGCCGGCGGTGCACATGACGAAGCCGTGCGTGCTGGAGCGCAGCAGTGAACCGTGGGCGGACTTCAACCGTACGAACCAGTTGAACATGCTCGTGCCATAGCAGTAGCCGTCCTCGAGCGAGACCATCACGTCCGGCGTATGCACCATCAGCCCGTCAAACGCTCGGTGCAAGCGATACAGTGGGTCGGGGTACACGTGGTCGGCTGTCGCGGCAAACCAGTCGGTGTCGCTGGCGTACTCGGCGGCGTCGAGCTTGCCCTCTTCGCGGAGCCGTTCGAGAATCGGGAGCAATTGCAGCGGGTCGCCGCCGGTGGCGAGGTAGCGGTAGCTGTCGCCGGAACGCGCGATGAACGCCCGGCCAGCCGCCGAATGCACGGCGATTCCGTCGCCGCTGCGATAGAACGACAAATCCACGCCTTCGATCTTAACCACGTCCGCCGCGACCTTCGCCGGCTCGCGCGTGTAGATGCCGGCGCAGGTCACCGGGCCGTAACGCGGGATGACCACGTCGCCGGGCTTCCGCAGTGCCTTGGTATCGCGATAGCCCATCGTGGCCAGCGATTTGTGCAGCGAGATCGGCTTGCTGTCCGTGAGGTTGTGGCCGTGGTCGGACATCAGCGTGATCCGCACGCGGCCTCGGGTGCGCTGCATGACCGACTGGCAGAAGCGATCGACGTACTCAAGCAGCGTGCGATGTCCCGCCTCGCCGAGGCGCGTGCCCAAAGCAGACGCGCCGACCGAGTAGCCGCACACGGCCGGTTGCTCGCTGCCGAAAAATGCTCGCTCAATCGTGTATAGCTCGTGGAGGTAGCCCGCCTCCGGGGCTGTGTAAATGTAGGCGTGGTTGATCGGCAAAATATAGGCATCGACGTGCTTGAGCCACGGGGCGTTGCCTTCGAGAAAATAAGTCACGACGCCGCGTGACAGCCGCCGGCCGTCGTAGTAGCGCGACTCGATGCCCAGGCAGGGCGACACGCCGAAGAACTCCGCCAAGCACAGGTCAGTCATCACTGGGAAGGGCGCGACGATGGCGCTGGGCTCGTGAAACAAGCGGAGTCGGCCTTCGCCTCGAAGTGCGCGGACCAATTGGTAGGGCACGCTGTCCAGTATGATGAGTAATTCGCGGGATTGCGAACTGTCGAGTTGGTCGAGGGTGACCTGCAAGTCGAGTTCGCCGTCGCGATTGGTGTCGAAGTGCAGTACCGCCACACGCCCGTCGGCGTCCCTCTGTTCGGCATAATCGCGCCGGCCATCGCGATTTGTATCATAAAAGGCAGTGTGGTTGCCGGCGGGATCAGAATTTGTTGCGATCGGTGTCGCAGGCATCAATCTCGGTGACATACAGCCGGGGGCCGCACAGCAGAGCGTGAGCAAGAAGAGCATCAAATGTCGCGGGCTTGGATGGGTCATGTGTGGGCCGTCCGGATATAACTCGTTGCGGGCAGTCTAGTTAGGCTTGCGTACGGATGCAAGCCGTCGGTGGGTGAATCCTCGGCGTCGCGCGAATACTTTGGCGGGGCGAGCGAATTCATAGTGCATGAGTCGCCCGGCCGATTGGGGCTGGGGCGGTGGCACTGTTAGGATAGGAATAAGGCGATCCCTACAGACTCAGGACGAACGCAATGCTAGGTCGATTATTCAAAGCACGTCTCAAAGCTGCCGAGACGGCACTGGCCGACGGCCGGGTGGATGAGGCCTTTCGTCTGGCGACCGTGCCTGATTTGGCCGGCGAGCGCCGCGCACAAAAAGTGCTAGGCGACGCGGGCGAGAAGCTCTTCGCGCGGGCCGAGGCGCATTACAAGGCCGGCCGCTGTGCCGAAGCGCTGCTCGATCTGGATAAGGCTGAGCGAGCAGGGTTCAAGCTCAGCAGCGTGAGCGATCTGCGGACCATCGTGCGGGCCGCCGTCGATGAGCAAAGCCGAAACCAACAAAGCCGCAGAGGCCGCATCGATGCCGCCCAGCAACGGTTGGCCGCCGGCAGTTTGCGGGCTGCGGAACAAATTCTCGAACGGGCCAGCGCGGGCGATGCCCAGGCCGGCAAGCTCAAGCAACAGGCCGCCGATCGAGAAGAGCGTGCCGAAGAGTTATTCAAAGAAGTCAAACAGTATGTGAAGGATAATCATCTCGCTCGGGCGATCGAACGCTTCAAGGACGCTCGGCGGTTGCATTCCAAGAATAAGCAGGTTCCTGAGTGGGAGCGGGTGCTGGTGGAGAAGGTGATCGATTCCGTGAACCAATCTCTCACGCAAGGCCGGCTCAATCGGGCCTTTGAGGAAATGAACCTGCTGTCGGGGGTCGGGGCGCAGTCGCCCGCCAAGGCGGAGTTAGCTGCGGCGCTGGACACGATCAGTGCCGCCGGTGCGGCGGTGGCGTCGGGCGATTATGAGGGCGCTCGGCGGAAGGTGCTGGGTCTCGAGCATTTGCTGCCGTCGGCCAAGTGGGTTCGGCAGGCGGCGGGGCAGCTCAAGCAAGTGGATGAGTTGGTGACGCACCTGCACGGCGGGCCGCTGGGGCTGGTGCCTAAAGCGACGGCGGAGGGTCGTGGTTCTGGCGCGATCGCGTCCCGGCGCGCCGGGAAAGCCCGCGGCTCCTTGTCGCTTGTTGTGGATGCGTCGGCTCGGCTTGATGAGACGATGGCGATGCCGGGGCAGTTGCTGGGCGACTCGCTTCTGCCGGAGCGGCTGCTGATTCTGGTGGATGGATCGGGCAGCTATTTGCTGATCCGCAACCCGCGTGCTTCGATCGGGCGGGCGGCTACGGATCATCCGGCGGACATCCCGATCGTCTCGAACTTGTCCGAGCGGCACGCCGACATCGCACGCGTGGACGACGACTACTTCCTGTTCGCCAACCGCGAGGTCTACATCGGCGGCAAGCCGGTGCAACAGAAGCTCTTACAAAGCGGCGACAAGATTATACTCGGCAAGCGATCGAAACTGACGTTCAATTTACCTAGCCGCAAGAGCACGTCGGCGGTGCTGGATTTGTCCGGCTCCGGCAAGCTGCCAAACGACGTTAAGCGGGTCATCCTGTTCGATCGTCTGGCGACCGTCGGCCGCAAGAGTAATGCTCACATCGTGGTCACGACTGCGTCGGAGGACTTGGTGCTGTACGAGCGCGGCGGCAAGCTGTGGCTGAGGCACAAAGTCAACGGGCGCGGCGATGACGGCGTACCCATCGAGCTGGATGTGCCGTTCGAGTATGCCGGAGTGAGTATGGTCGTCGAGCCCTGGAAGATCAAGGTTTGAGAATGGTGGGCGGCGAATCGGATGAGGGGACAGGAAGACCAAAGGTGTCAATAGTATTGTACGAACGATCGCGCGGGCTGAAGCCCGCGGCTCCTTGAGAATTGTTCTTCGTTGCTGATTCGAGGTTTGCAGTGGCGTTTACGTTCAAACATGGTGACCGGCCCATCGAGGGTTACGAAATCAAACGCGGTTTAGGCCGTGGTGGTTTCGGCGAGGTGTACTATGCCATCAGCGACGGCGGCAGGGAAGTTGCGCTCAAGTACCTGCACAGCTTTCAAGACATCGAGCTGCGCGGCGTCAGCCACTGCATCAACATGAAGAGCCCGAACCTGGTCAGCATTTTCGACGTGGTCAAGAACGCCGACGGCGAGTGCTTCGTGATTATGGAATACGTCAGCGGGCCTTCGCTACGCGATATGCTGATCGCCGCGCCCGAGGGCCTGGGCGCCGAGAAGGCGACGTTCTTTCTGCGTGAGATTGCCCGTGGGCTGAGCTATCTGCACGAGCGTGGCATTGTTCATCGCGATCTCAAGCCCGGTAACATTTTCTATGAAGAAGGCTACGTCAAAATCGGCGACTACGGCCTGAGCAAGTTCATCGCCGCCTCGGCGGCCGGCGCCCAGACCCAGAGCGTGGGCACGGTGCACTACATGGCGCCGGAGGTCGGCAGCGGGCGCTATTCGAGCAGCATCGATATCTACGCGCTGGGCGTAATTCTGTACGAAATGCTGCTGGGCAAGGTGCCGTTCGAGGGTCAGAGCACCGGCGAAGTGTTGATGAAGCACCTCATGGAGCAGCCGGAAGTAGACCAATTGCCGCAGCCGTTTCCGGGAGTGATCCGCAAAGCGCTGGCCAAGGATCCCAACGATCGCTATCAGAATGTAAAAGCCATGGTCGAGGATTTGCTCGGCGAGGGGCGGTTCGAGCGCTTCGATACGGACAGCCTCACGCCGATCGCCGCCTTCGCCGCCCGCAACCTGCGGCAAGAAGCGCCGACCATGCCCACGCCGACCGCGCCGGAGCAGCGGCCTTTCGCCGGTTCGTCCGGCCCGGGACTGCGCGAGGAGCCCTTGCAGCTCAACTATGCCGATCGGCAGCGTGTTGCTTTCGTGCCCGGGACGCAACAACGTGTCCGCTTCGCCGGGTTCTGGATTCGATTTCTGGCAGTGATCGTCGATTGTCTGGTCTTGGCCGTTCCGTGGATGCTGGGCGCAGCGATAGTGCCGGGGATCGGTGCCGAACTCGTCACCTTGACGTACAGCGTCTTATTGCTGACCTATTGGAACGGCCAGACGGTCGGCAAGTATGCTTGCGGGATTCGCGTGTTGGACCTCTACGGACAACAATTGACGTTGGGGCGGGCTCTGGGAAGAGAAGTTTCGAAGATCCTATCGGCGATTTTATGTATTGGCTACATCATGGCCGCGTTTACAGAGCGCAAACAGGGCCTGCACGACATGATCGCATCGACGTATGTCGTGTTCGTCGAGCCGGATATCACGGTGCCGTTGCCGTACGATGAGCAGCGCGACGCGGCGCGGATTCCGTACGCACAGCAAGCGCCGCGAGTCAAACAGAAGATTGGGGAGAAAGTCTAGGTAATCGTTGCGTCCGGCGTCTCTGCCGGACGATCAACGGCCGACAGAGAGGTCGGCCGCTACGGGCAGGAGTATTCGGTGGCATTTACTTATAAACATGGCGACCGACCGCTGAGCGGCTATGAGATTCAGCGCGGCGTGGGCCGTGGCGGGTTCGGCGAGGTTTACTATGCCATCAGCGACGGCGGGCGCGAGGTGGCGTTGAAGTACCTGCGCGAGCACCCCGAAGTCGAGCTCCGCGGCGTGGCCCAGTGCATCAACCTCAAAAGCCCGCACTTGGTCAGCATCTTCGACGTGAAGCAAAACGACGAAGGCGAGTACTTTGTGGTCATGGAATACATCAGCGGGCCTTCGCTGCAAGACATGCTCATCGCCGAGCCGAACGGCCTGGGGCCGCAGAAGGCCGCCTTCTTCACCCGCGAAATCGCCAAAGGGCTGGGCTATCTGCACGATCGCGGCATCGTTCATCGCGACCTCAAGCCCGGCAACATCTTCTACGACGAAGGCTACGTCAAGATTTGCGACTATGGCCTGAGTAAGTTCATCTCCGTCTCGCGGCACAGCGCCCAGACGACCAGCATCGGCACGGTGCATTACATGGCACCGGAGATCGGCAGCGGCAACTACTCCAGCACCATCGACATTTACGCCCTGGGTGTGGTCCTGTACGAGATGCTGATGGGCAAGGTGCCCTATGAAGGGTCGAGCATGGGCGAGATTCTGATGAAGCACCTCACCGAGCAGCCGGAGGTCGATCAACTGCCGGCGCCGTTCGGCAGGGTGATCAAACGGGCGCTCGCCAAGGATCCCAAGGATCGCTACCAGAACGTCAACGAGATGGTCGAGGATCTCTTCGACGTGGATGACATAAAAAAGAGTGTGATGGGCTTCGAGCCCACCAGTTTGACGATGGTGGCGGCGCAGGTGGCGGACGACATTAGGCCGTCGCCGGTGCCTTCGGACAATCCGCAAGCCGCAGCGCTGGACCCCGCGCGTCTGCGTCGCAAGAAACTGTCGGGCGACGACTTCAGCCGGCGGTTCATCGAGCGAACGGGCGGTCTGGACCCGTGGATGACCAAGAAAGAGCGCCGAGCGGAGCGCCGGAAACGCAAGAGAGACAAGGCGCCCGCGCCCGAACTGCTCGGCAAGGAGCACGAGCCGGACGATTTGATTCGCTCACCGTACCGCATCGGCCTGGGCCGGCGAATCGGCCGACTCTTCGCCGCGACGCTGGTGGCCGGCGGTTTGGCCACGGGGATCGGCCTTATTGGGGAGGACGCCGATCTCGGCCTCGTGTCCTTCTGCACGATCATGCTTTCGGTAGTGGGCATCGGCCTGGGCAACAAATTGGCGAATTGGCTTGGGCCGGACCATCCTCATTTGATCGGGCGGCTGATGGTGTTGGCCTTTGCAGCGCCCGCGGCTCTGCTGGTCTATGGCGTGGTCGGTCAAGAACGTGTGGGCGACCTGGGCCTCGGCGCGGATCGACTTCACTTGCCGCTGCTCGCGACGTTTGTCCTCTTCAACTGGCGCGAGCGCATTCGCAGCGGCTTGCGAGGTGAGTTCAGCATTTGGACGGGCGTTTGGACCGGCTTTCTGGCTTTCGTCGGGACCGGCATTCTGCTGGACATCCCGGACACCAGTGGCGACTATGAAAAAGCGGCTTGCTGGCTGGGTGGCATCGCCGGATGCATCACTTTATCGCTGCAAGCGTTCTCCTGGGCCATGATTCGCAACCCGAAGCTGCCGAGCGCCATGGAAGAAGCGTTCAACAGCGAATCCGGCGCCGCGGGACGCGCGACATTGGAACAATTCGAGGTCTCTGAACAGAATCAGCGCTCCGGGCCGGCGGATCGAGCAAGCGCCGGCGCGGCGCTCGATTACGGCCGCGCGGGCGATTTGCCGGCGCAATATATCCGCTCGACAGTGCTGCGGATCGTGGCCGGCGTGCTGGCTGTCTGCACGACCGCCGGCATCGTTGGGCTGAGTGTTTGTCTCGGCAACGGGGTATTCCGTGGTAATGATGACACGATGGGCGCGATCGTAGGCATCGTGGCCCTGTCGCTGTCTTTCTTGTTCTGGCTTGGCAAGACCACGCGGACCAAACGCGTCGGTGTGTGGAGCGAGTGGTTCAACCCGATCCTGCGCGTCGGTGCCGGTACGGCCCTGGCGACGGGTATCAGTGGTATTCCATTGATGGCCTATAGTGGCGAGGAACTGGCCGGCTTCGTTGTGCTCGTGGTGTTCTCATCGCTGGCTTTGCTGGCACTGCTGATCTTCCGGCAGAGCAAGCGCAAGCAACTTGCGAAGTATCGTCAACGCGAGCGTGATGATTACTATGGGCCTGATGATTACCCGCCGCGGCGGGGCGGCGGGATGCGCACGGAACCCGCCTTTCTCGTTCGCCCCGACAATGAGATACCCAGCGTGGTGCGGGACGTCGATGGTGCAGTGGCCGACATGGGCAATCCCGCAGAATTCGCAGCGCCCGCCAATGCGAGGAGCCCGATTGCACCTCGATCCGCCGGCCGATCATGGTGGCCCGCGTCTGTGGCTGCTCTGGTGATTGGCGTTGCGGTAGTCCTCACGCTGCCGTTAGGCGGAGGCAGAGCGCCCTCGGCCGGGATTTCGGCGGAGGTCATTCGCATCGACATTGACGGCAACGAAGTGATCGCCGTCATTGAGTCCCCGTCGCTCGCCCACGGTCAGGCCCCGTCACTGCGCAGCCGAGTGTCCATAAAAAAAATCGCACTCATCGCCTTCGTTATTGTGGCGGCCGTCCTCATCAGCAGGAGCAGGTCTTGTCAACGGCGGAAATCGCCCCCTGAATTCCTCAAACGGCCTTGAGGGCCTCGATCATTCGGGTGGCATGGGCATCCAGTGGTGACAATCTCCGGAATTACGAATCAGGCTGGGCGAGTTCCTGGTCTTTGGGCAGGTCGTCGAGCGAGCCCAGGCCGAAGACGTCGAGGAACTTCTTGGTCGTGCCGTAGAGCAACGGTCGGCCGATCTCCTCAGCCCGGCCGACGATCTTGACCAAGTTCAGCTCGCGCAGGCGGTTGAGCACTTCACCGGCAGCCACACCGCGAATCGCTTCGACGTCGGCACGCAAGATCGGCTGCTTGTAGGCCACGATGGCCAGCGTCTCCAGGGCAGCTTGCGACAGGCGGGTCTCTCGCCGAGCCTGCAACAGCTTGCTCAAGCGATCGTTGTAGACGGGCAGGGTCAGCATCTGGAACCCGCCGGCGATTTCCTCGATGCGAAAGGCGGCCCCGCGCTGGGCGTAGGTCTCGTTGAGTGCGGCGATGTGTTTCTTGACCTCGCGGGCGTTACCGTCGCCGGCGATCTCGGCAATCTTGGCCGCCGGCAGAGGCGTGTCCGTAGCAAACAGAATCGCCTCGACGATCGAAGCCGCCGACACGTCGGAGTCTGATGGCGGTGCCACTGGCACCCTCACCGGCGGCTCCATGTCGGGAGTGTGGAGCTTCAACTTCGTTTTGGGTTCTTCGGTCGTATGACTCATGGTGTTTATCATAGTGAGCGCGCCTCGATCCGCCAAGAGGAATTGCAAACCCGCGCGATGGTATGACTTGACCGAAGCGAGTGGACAACGAGCCGCAGGCT
>JACZTW010000328.1 GCA_022573485.1 Planctomycetota bacterium | reverse complement strand
TCGGGCGAACGCCGGCCACGGTCGAGTTCACTTGGTACGGCGATTACGACGTCGTCTACCGGCTGGACGGCTATGAGACGGTCAAGACCAACGCCGTCATAAGTCCGCCGCTGTATCAGAGGTTTCCCTTTGATTTCTTCGCCGAGGTTCTGTGGCCCGGCGAGCTGCACGACCATCATGACATTCCCACGCAGGAGTTGGTCGCCCGTCAGCCGATCAACCAGGACGAACTGATTTCAAGAGCCAAAGAGCTGCGCGATCGAGCGCTGTTTGGAAGTGAGAACAGTGCCGAAGAGGACGGACGTTAAGAAGGTTCTGATCATTGGTTCAGGCCCGATTGTCATCGGGCAAGCCTGCGAATTTGACTATTCTGGAACTCAAGCCTGCAAAGCCCTCAAAGAAGAGAATGTCTGCGTCGTCCTTCTGAACAGCAATCCCGCGACGATTATGACCGATCCGCATCTGGCGGATCGCACCTACATCGAGCCCGTAACCCCCGATACGCTGAACTTGATATTGGCCCGCGAACGGGGCGAGCCGGTAGACAGCATCCTGCCCACACTGGGGCGGGCAGACCGGGCTGAATTGCGCAATTCAGGCAGCCGAGCGCGGCATTTTGGATCGCCACGGCGCGCAGGCCGCCCGCGAAGCGGGCTTCACTGCCGTAATGGTCAATTCCAACCCGGAGACGGTCAGCACCGACTACGACACCAGCGACATGCTGTTCTTCGAGCCGCTCGTGCTCGAAGACGTGCTCAATGTTTGCGATCAGCTCAAACCCAATCTGCACGGCGTGGTCGTGCAATTCGGCGGACAGACGCCCCTAAATCTCTCGCAACAGCTCGCCGCCGCCGGCGTGCCCATTATTGGAACCAGCCCCGAATCGATCCATCTGGCTGAGGAGCGACGCCACTTCCAGAGCATTCTGGACGAACTGGGCCTCGTGCAGCCGCCCAACGATATTGCCGCAACAAGTAGCGAAGCAGTGCAGCAGGGGCGGCGGATCGGCTTTCCCGTGATCGTTCGCCCCTCCTACGTTTTGGGTGGCCGGGCCATGGAGGTCTGTAACAATGAGGAAGAACTCCGCCGCTACATGCAGACTGCTCTGACTGCTTCGGATCGCGAGGGCCAGGGAGTCAGCATTCTCATCGATCAGTTTCTCCAGGACGCAATCGAGGTCGATGTCGATGTCGTCGCCGACCACGGCCTCGGCCGCGACGACGCTTCATGCGTCATTTGCGGCGTGATGGAGCACATTGAAGAGGCTGGAATTCACTCGGGCGACAGTGCCTGCGCTCTGCCCCCCTACTCGCTTTCGCAAGCCATCGTGGATGAAATCAGGCGGCAAGCGCGCCTGCTCGCCCAAAGGCTCAACGTCTGCGGCCTGATGAATATCCAGTTCGCGATCAAGGGCCGGCGCGTTTATGTTCTCGAAGCCAATCCGCGGTCTTCGCGCACGGTGCCGTTCGTCAGCAAAGCTACCGGCGTGCCTTGGGCGAAGGTCGCGATGAGCGTCATGCTGGGCACCCCGCTGAAAGACGTGCTCCGCGATCACGATTTCGACCCGGACAAACCGCTTGGCCATGTGAGCGTGAAGGAGGCCGTCTTTCCCTTCGATAAGTTCCCCGGCGTTGATGTGGTCATGGGGCCTGAGATGCGCAGCACGGGCGAAGTCATGGGCATCGACCGTACCTTCGCCTGCGCTTTCGCCAAAGCCCAAATGGCGGCGGGCCAGTCGCTGCCGACCGAAGGCACGATCTATCTCAGCGTCAACGACGGCGACAAACCATTCATCCTGCCCATCGCGCGGGCGTTGCACGAAATGGGCTTTGGTTTCGTCGCTACGGCGGGCACGCGCGGCCGGTTGGCGAGTGCGGGCATCACCTGACGGCATCCTCGTCGGCAACGGACCCGGCGATCCAACCGTGGTGGATGAGAGTATCAAGACCGTTCGATCATTGATCGGCAAGCTGCCGATGTTCGGCATTTGCCTCGGGCACCAATTGATCGCCTGCGCGTTGGAGGCCGACATTTGCAAGCTCAAGTTCGGGCATCGCGGCATCAACCACCCGGTACGCAACCTCGCCACCAAGCAGATCGAAATCACCAGCCAGAATCACGGCTTCGCAGTGGACGAAGCCTCGCTGGCGAAGGTGGGCGCCGTCGCGACTCACATCAATTTGAATGATCAAAGCCTCGAAGGCTTCGCCCACAACACGCACCCGCTCTTCGCCGTTCAATACCACCCCGAAGCCGCCCCCGGCCCACACGACGCAGAGTACTTGTTCAGCCATTTTGTCCGAATGATTGAGAACGGCAAAGTGCCGAATGGTTTGATCCCGGCCTAAACCAGGTCCCGGTCTTTGATGTGCAGAAACCACCCCGCGGCGCCGATCGCGCCGGCATTGCCACCGAGGGATGCGAGCACGATTTCCGGTTTGTCATGTGTCAGATCCAGATGATGACCACGAATGTGAGAGATCCTGATGTGGACGAGGCGTGGCGCCTGTTGGAAGAGCTCGAGACGCTGACCTCAATACCACTCGAGCCGCGTCGATCCCGGATGTTGGTGGGGGGGGTCATAGCCCGCGCCGGACTGAGCGATAGCGCGAACAGCGTTCTGTTGAGCGCTCGTGCCGGCCACGACATCGATCCGCAAGGTGAATTGCTGTTGTACGAAGCGCGGATGAGAGTCCTACTGGGCGACAACGACGAGGCGATTGAACTCCTGAAGCAATACGTAGCGGCAAATCCCGGCCACTTTGCGCGTGGCCGGAATCTCACGTGGTGGTGGCGGGAGCTGCGGAACGATCCGCGGTTTCAGGAAATCGTGAGGTTGGCGCAATAGATAAAGAGAGCTTCGTGGCGGATTGACCGTTCGATAGCGGCCCGCTTCGCCAGAGTCAAGTAATTGGATGCAAATGACGAGTCTCGCCGTGCGCGGCTGAACCTCAAG
>JACZTW010000099.1 GCA_022573485.1 Planctomycetota bacterium | reverse complement strand
GGCAAAGGCTTGAGAATCCATTGTGGCGAACCGCCGAATGATCTCGGCGTGCTGGGCCAGCGGGTGATTGGTAATGTAGAAGCCGAGCACTTCCTTTTCAAACGCCAGCAGCTCAGCCTCGGTCCATTGCTCGTCATCCGGAATCTTCGGATAGGCTGCCTGGACCGGCGGTTCCTCGCCGCCCATCATGTCCAAGAGCGACATTTGGCCGGATTCCTTGTCACGCTGGTGTCGCTGGCCCGCATCGACGGCCTTTTCGCACACCAGGGTCAGCGCTTTTCGCATGGCGCCGGTGCGATCAAAAGCACCACACTTGATCAACGCCTCGACTGCATTCTTGCTGACGGCGGACAGATCTACACGGTCGCAGAAATCGAAAATGTTCTTGAACTCGCCGCCCTCGCTACGGGCTTTGATAATGGCCCGCACAGCTTTTTCGCCCAAACCCTTGATGGCGCCCAGTCCGAAGCGAATCTGCCCGACGGCCGGCTTGCCGTCGTCCGCATTCCGCATTCCGGATTCCGCATTTGCCCGGCCGGTCGCTCGCGCTCGCGGCTCTGATTGGGTGTGCTTGTCGTAAACGGGGGTGAAATCGTAATCGGAGATGTTGATGTCCGGCGGCTTGACGGCGATGCCCATTTGACGGCAGGCTTCGATGTATTCGACGATCTTTTCGGTGTTGCTCATCTCGAACGTCAGCAGGGCGGCCATGAACTCGATGGGATAGTAGGTCTTCATGTAGGCCGTCTGAAAGGCGATCAGAGCGTAGCCGGTGGAGTGGGCTTTATTGAAGGCATAGCCGCCGAAGCGCAGAATGTCCGTGAAGATCTTCTCAGCCGTCGCACGGGCCAGCCCGTTGCCCTCGCAGCCTTTCACGAACGGCTCGCGCATGGCCTCGATCATGTCGGTCTTCTTCTTGCTGATCGCTTTGGCCAGGCGGAATGCTTCCTTGAGCTCGATTCCGCCCAGGCGGTTGACCAGCCGCGACACTTGCTCTTGGTAGACCATGATGCCGAACGTTTCTTCGAGCACTTCGCTCATCAGCGGGTGCGGCGTGGTCCATTTCTCGCCGTGTTTGCGGGCAATGTAAGCCTCGATGTTGACCATCGGCCCGGGGCGATAGAGCGCGTTGGCGGCGATGAGGTCTTCGATGCGGTTGGGACGCATCTTGCGGATTACATCGCGCATGCCGTCCGACTCAAACTGGAAAATGCCTTTGGTGTTGCCGGCGCCGAACAGTTCGTAAACACGCTGGTCTGTCAGGTCCAGTCGGTCCAGGTTGATACGCACGTCTCGGTTTCGCTGGGCCAATTGACGGGCGCGTTCCAGCGTGGTGAGCGTCCGCAAGCCCAGGAAGTCCATCTTCAAAAGTCCGACCTTCTCGACCGTGGGGCCGTCGAACTGGGTGACGATTTGATCCTGCCCACTGGCGCCGTTGCCGGGCGGTTTGTACAACGGCAGCAAAGTGTCCAGCGGTATGTCCGCGACGACCAGCCCGGCAGCATGCACGCCGGCATGACGCGCCAATCCTTCGATGCGCTTGCTAACGTCGATGATCTTGCGGACCGTCTCGTCCTCTTCGTAGAGCCGCCTGAGTTCCGGCTCGATTTCGAGGGCACGATCGATGGTCATCTTCAGTTCCGCGGGGATCAGTTGCGTGATCTTGTGGGCCCGCTCAAAATCAACGCCCATCACGCGGGCCACGTCCTTGACGGCGGCTCGGGCTTTGAGCGTGCCGAACGTGATGATCTGTGCGACGTGGCCGTACTTGTTGCGAACGTAGTCAATCACTTCCTGACGCCCGTCCTGGCACATATCAATGTCGATGTCCGGCATTTCGTCGCGGTCCGGATCCATGAAGCGCTCGAAATACAGGCCATAGCGCAGCGGGTCCGGCGCGGAGATGCCCAGGCAATAACTGACCACGGAACTACACCCCGAGCCCCGGGCGCCGCAGGGGATGCCGCGCCCGCGAGCGTACTTCACCAAGTCCCAGCAAATCAGAAAGTAGCTCGAAAAGCCCTTGCTCGAAATCACTTGCAGTTCATAGTCGATCCGTTCCCGAACTTCGTCGGTCAACGGATCGTATTTTTCGCCGGCCCCTTCGTACACTTGCTCGCGGAGGTAGTCGTTATCGGTTTTCTCGTCCGGCGGGACATAGACCGGAGCCCAGCGCTTGCTGAAATCGAGTTCCAGGTCGCACATGTCGGCGATCCTGAGCGTGTTATCGAGCACCTCCGGGTGGTCCGGGAACAGTCCGGCCATTTCCTCGCCGGACTTGAAGTAGAACTGGTCGCTGGGGAACTTGAATCGATCCTCGTCGGCCACCCTGCTGTTCGTGGCGATGCAGCACAGCACGTCGTGTGCTTCGACGTCGTCGGGGTCGAGATAGTGCACGTCGTTGGTGGCAATCACGCCCAGGCCCAGGCGCTGAGCCAGATCAAACAGCGCCGGGTTCGTTTGCTTTTGCTCGGGGATGCCGTGGTCCTGAACCTCGATGAAGAAGCGCTCCGGGCCGAAAATCTTCAAATAAGTCTCAGCCGCTTCTTTCGCTTCTTTTTGATCGCGATGCAGGAGCATCTGGGGCAATTCAGCCCCCAGGCAGGTCGAGGTGCAAATCAATCCGTCGCTGAACTCCGCCAAGACTTCTTTGTCGATGCGCGGCTTGTAATAGAAGCCCTCCAGGTAGCCGATCGACGCCAGCTTGAGCAGGTTGCGGTAGCCGGTCAGGTTCTGAGCCAGCAGGAGCAAATGGTAGCTGTGATCGCCGCCGACGCACTTGGCTTCGCGATTGGCCCGCTGACGGGGCGCGAGATAGGCTTCCATGCCGATAATCGGCTTGATGCCGGCCCGGAGCGCTTCGGTGTAGAACTCCACGGCCCCGAACAGGTTGCCGTGATCCGTGATCGCAGCCGCCGGCATGCCTTCCGCCTTGGCCCGTTCCACCACGGATTTGATCCGCGTGGCCCCGTCCAGAAGGCTATAATGCGTATGGACGTGCAGATGGACGAAGCTCCGATTCGACATTCTGCGGCGGCCCTCCCTATGATGATCCGAGGCGAGACAAAAGCTGATCGTAGCTGATTTTGTGGACGATTCAACGCGTCTGGCAGCGTTTCCGGCCGGGAGAGGTGTGATTTGTCACTGTCGAACAGGGCCGGGTCTATCAATTCTCGCCTCTTGAGGGCGGAAGATACGATAGATTAGTAGGATTGGGAAACCACTGGAACAAATTGGCGAGGTTGGTAAGATTCTCGCTCCTGCTCGCTAATGGGAAGGTGTCTCAATTGTTCAATCGTTCTTTCCGCATCGCATGGCTTCTCGCCGTCGGCCCGGCCTTGAGCTTGTTCGGCTGCGTGGTCGGTCAGCCGCCCGGAAACGGGCAGTTGCTGTATCTCACCGAAGCCAAGACGGGCAACGGATACTATTTGTACCTGCCCGAGGACTATGTTCAATCTGAAGGGCTCAGGCCGCCGGACAAGAAGTGGCCGATCGTCGTCAGCTTCCACGGCATGAGGCCCTTCGACAGCGCCGGCGCACAAATCCGCGAATGGCAGCAGGAGGCCGACCGCTACGGCTTCGTGGTCATCGCGCCGGACACGCGAATATCCGATCTTCTCGGCGAACTCCCCCTCGACCGGGTCAGCCCCAGCCTGAAGCGTGACGAAGAGGGCGTGCTGGCCATCCTCGATGAAGTCTACGAGAAACTGGATGTGGATCCCAACCACGTGCTCACGACGAGCTGGTCCATGGGCGGATACCTCGCCCACTACATGATCAACCGGCACCCGGACCGCTTCAGTTGCCTGGCGGTGCGACAGTCGAATTTCTCCGCCGACATTCTGGATCCGCAGCAAGTCAAGAACTATCGTGACGCGAAGATCGCCGTGTTTTATACGCGGCATGACTTTGGCATCTGCCAGCGCGAATCGGAGGAGGCCATCGCCTGGTATTCACAGAATGGGTTTGACACCACCTCGGGCATCGTCGAGGGCATGGGGCACGAGCGCACGCCGCAAACCGCGGCGGCCTTTTTCGCCAAGACCTGCGGCGCGGTGGCCAAGACGCCCCCGCGGGAGTTGTCGCGAATTCGCCTGGCCCCGGTCCCTGCGGCGCGCATCGCTTCGGCGGCAGAGAATCTCCGTAAGAACGCCCCGGCCCGGCGCCGACCGCAGCAGAAAACCCAGCGCCGCAGCAGCAATACGGCACGCCCCGCACCCTCAAATGCTTCCGCGCGCCAGTTGGCCGACGCGCGTACGCCGAGCCTGAATACACGACCCGCGGCAGGCAAGAACCGCCGATCAAGCTCAACCCCCCAACGCAGCGCCCGCGGCACGCAAACTCTTAACACGCTCCCAGCTACGACTCAACCTGCGCCCAATAGGCCGATCCCCGCTAAGCCGTTGCCGGCACAAAAATCGGCTCCCGCTCGGAAGCGAACCACTCGATTCGATCCGAAGCGGAAGGTTGCGGATCTCCAGCCGCTGGGCATTCGCCTGAGTGCCCATATCGGCATCAGCCCCATGCTGATGAGCTATACCGTGCAGATTCCACCCGAGATGAGAAAGGACGCCGAAATTCTGTGGATCGATAACGGCGAGCCCATGTCTCGGGGCATCTCCGGCCAGAAGACCTTGACTAAGCCGGGCCGGCATAAAGTCGAGGTGCTGGTGGTCACCAAAGACAACCGCGAGTATCGCGCAAGCAAGACTGTCACCGTACTCGAACGCCTCTCATTGGATGAAGACGACGATGGCTAAGCAGGCGTGGGCAGACCGCCCAGTGATTCACCGCGTGGAGCGGCTCGCTTCCTGGCTGGCCATCCTGCTGATTCGTTGCTACCAGACCGGCGTGAGGCCTTTCCTGATCGGGTCGTGTAAGTTCTATCCCACGTGCAGCGAATATGCCGTGCAGGCCATTATGCGGCATGGAGCGGGGCGTGGCACTTGGCTGGGATTCCGCCGGCTTTGCCGCTGCCATCCGATCGGGCCGGGCGGCATCGACTCTGTACCCTGAGCAACGATCCGCGATGCGATCTTCGAAGGATGCACACGCGCCGCCGGGTTACACGCGCTTCTACATTCCTCTCATCACTCTCTTGGGCGCAAGTTTGACTTCTTTGGCCTCGGTCTTCGATCCTTTGCGCGTATACGTCGCGGTCATGATTTCTCGAAACTGCTTCCCGCTGCCCTTCTCCCAAGTATAGACCACTTCATCGTCACCCTTGAACGTGAAAGTGCGACGGTCTGTGATCGGATTATCCGGATCGGCACTTGTGTCCTCGCGAGTAAAGACCAGCGCTCTGTTGTTGCCCGTCACGCGTCCGACGAAATCCAGATGTTTGCCGTAGTTGTCGAACCACCAAAAGCGATACGAATCAGTGCCGGAATCCGGAACGTAAGTGAAGATCATGTGGCCCTTCACTTCGATGCTCAAATCCTTGCATTTGGTCCCATACGATCCGATGAGATACGTCTTGCCCAGTTCCTTCTTCAGGATCACGTCGCCCTTGCCCTTGGGACCCTCTTCTTCACCCTCCGCCGCCGGATACTGCTCTGCCACTTTCCAGCGGCCGGCCAGGCGGAACAGAATGTCAAGCTCTGCCGAAGCAGATCCGGACTTGGTTCCCGCTCCCTTCTTTGATTTGTCGCCGGCCAGTGCCGCAGTACCAAGCCAGAGGCCTGTCAGTCCCAATACCAACCCCCAGAGCACCACATTGGTTCTTTTCATGACTGGTCTCCTTGGTGATTCTGAATTCGACCCCTCAAGTTCGTTTTCTTACGCGCACCGTGCCTGTTCTCAACGGGCTTCAGGCTACTCGTTACTCGCTACTCGCTACTCGCTACTTTCCTGCCTTGTAATTCTCTGCAACTTGATCCCAATTGACCACGTTCCAAAAGGCGGTGATGTAATCCGGGCGGCGATTCTGATACTTCAAGTAGTATGCGTGCTCCCAGACATCGAGACCGAGGATCGGCTCGAATCCCTCCGCCAACGGCGAATCCTGATTCGCCGTGCTGAACACTTCCAGGCGGCCGGCCTTGCAGGCCAACCACGCCCACCCCGAACCGAACCGTGTCGCCGCAGCCGCAGTGAACATTCCTTTGAAACCATCAAAACTACCGAACTTGCCGTCGATCGCCTTGGCCAAGTCCCCGCCGGGTTGGCCGCCCTTGTTCGGACCCATGATCTTCCAGAACAGGGAATGGTTGGCGTGCCCACCGCCGTGATTCATAACAGCCTGACGGATGCTGTCGGGCACACTGCCGATGTCGCGTAGCAAGTCCTCGACGCCCTTCGCCGCCAGATCCGGTTGATCCTTGAGGGCCTCGTTCAGTTTGGTGACATATGTGTTGTGGTGCTTGCCATGATGGATTTCCATCGTGCGGGCATCGATGTGCGGATCCAGCGCATCGAAGCCATAGGGCAAATTGGGCAGCGTGTGAGCCATCGTAGAATCTCCTTAGTTTGCAGCCGGAAAAGGGTTGCAGTTGCCTTTCTTGATCGCCTAGAGTACTCACGATATCACTCGGAGCAGGCCCGGTCAAGCCGCGCTCCGGAACCGGGCGTATTGCTGCCCGGCCAGAGCAATCATGGATGACGACTACCAAAGCAAGATTGTCGACGGTCACGGCCTGGCAGACGCCGTTGCCCAAGTTCGCGCCGACGGACGCAGCATTGTCCTGTGCCACGGATGCTTTGACATCGTTCATCCGGGCCACATCCGCTATCTCGAATTTGCCCGCAAGCACGGCGACTTGCTGATCGTCTCCATCACCAGCGACGCCGCCATCGATAAGGAATCGGATCGACCGTACATCCCCGAAGAACTGCGGGCGGAGAACCTGGCCGCCCTGAGCTTCGTTGATTTGGTCTATGTGGATCCGAACCACACCGCCGAGCAAGTGCTGCAATTGATCAAACCCGACGTTTACGTCAAGGGGCACGAATACCAATTGTCGAAGGATCCGCGATTCCTGGCGGAGCAGACGACCGTCGAGCAGTACGGCGGCAAAGTCATTTTCTCCAGCGGCGACCTCGTGTTCAGTTCGACGGAGCTGATCCGTCGCATCGGCCGCGATGTCGATCTCGAAGCCCAGCGCTTGCAGTACGTCACGCGCCGACACCACATTTCGCTCGACACGCTTGAATCGATCATCGCTCGTTTTCGGCAGCGCCGCGTTGTGGTCGTCGGCGATTTGGTGATTGATCGGTACGTGTTCTGCGACACGATCGACATCGCGCGCGAATCGCCCATGATGTCACTGAAGCAACTGGAGGAGCACACTTATCTCGGGGGCGCCGGCATCGTCGCCCGGCACTTGGCCCGCCTCGGTGCGACCGTGCAGTTGGTCACCTCCCTGGGCAAGGACAGCCTCTCCCGAGATGCAGAGACGCAGCTCAAAGCCGACCACATCGAAATCCACTCGCTGCTGAATCGAGGCGCCCTGCCTATCAAGCGGCGCTATTTGGTGGAAGACACCAAGCTGTTCAAGATCGAACAGGCGGAGCGCCGGCCTTTGGATACGCGGGCGGCCAAGAGAGCCCGGAAGATTCTTCTGGAATTGGGCGAGCAGGCGGATGCACTCGTCTTTTGTGATTTCGGATACGGCGTGATCACCGAAGCATCGCTCTCGATGGTGTTGCCGGAGTTGCGACGGCAGGTCGAGATCATCACGGCGGATGTCAGCGGCACGCACGGCGATTTGCTGCGCTTCGAGGATGTCGATTTGATTTGCCCAACGGAACGCGAAATCCGCTCCACGTTGCATAATTTTGAAGAAGGTCTGTCGGCCGTCGCTTGGCAGTTGATGGATGCCACGCGCGCCAAGCATCTCATCGTAACGCTCGGGCGCCGTGGGCTGGTCGCCTTCGACCGCCAATCACAGGATCCAGCCTCTCCGGATTGGGCGGGCAGATTGAGGAGCGAATACTTTCAGGCCCTCAACGGCCGCGCTGTCGATGTACTCGGCTGCGGCGATGCGCTCTTGGCGGGTTGTACGCTGGCCCTGACCTGCGGGGCCGGCTTCATACAGGCGGCCTACCTCGGAAACGTCATGGCCGCAATCGAGGCCAGCGATTTGGGCAACATCCCCATCGACGTTGAACGACTGCGCCGCTGGCTCACCGCCCAACCCGAACTGATCCACCTGCCCGAGCGACAACCGGTCTGCTGACTTGAATTTCTCGCCACAAAGCTGAAGGCGACCGATGAGGGAGCCTGAAGGAGACACGAAGATCGGTGACAGAAGTGCGCTACTATCCTTCGTGACAATCTCGCACTTAGAATTTCAAATCTCAGATCTCGAATTGCAGAATTCAAACGTACCTTCATGGCACATTCGGCTGTCCGCCGTTACCTCTTCCCTTCCCCCTCTTCCCTCTTCTGTCTTTATGGCACAACCGCCGTGAGAAACACGGTCTACGTTTTCGCCATCGACAATCCCTCGAACAGAGCCGTGCCGACGCGGACCATGGTGGCGCCTTCTTCGATGGCGATCTCGAAGTCATTGCTCATGCCCATCGACAGTTCGCAACCCTCGCTGGAAACGCACTCTTGAGTCACCAAGTCTTCGGCAATCTCACGCAGTCGGCGGAACAGCGGCCGAACCTCCTCGGCGTCGTCGACCAGCGGCATCATGCCCATCAGCCCGATCAGCCGCATGCCCGCAAGCGCACGAATCTGCTCGCAGAAGACTTCGATCGCACCGACCGCGATGCCTTGTTTGCTTTTCTCGCCGGCGACGTTGACTTGCAACAAAACGTCCGCCACTTGATTGCGCTTGCCGGCTTCGCCGCTGATTTCCTCCGCCAGGCGCAGCGAATCGACCGAATGAAACACGGTCGCCCACTGCACAGCCGCTCGCACTTTGTTTCGTTGCAAGTGGCCGATCATATGCCAGATGGGTGCAACCACCTCGCGCTGACCGTCGAGCATGCGCCGGCGCTTCTGAGTCTCGGCGATCATCGCGGCCCGCTGAGCCAGTTGTTGTACGCGGCTCTCGCCCAAATCCACCAACCCCGAGTCAAGGACGATGCGGATCACCTCCACGTCCACGCTCTTGGTGACCGCCACCAGGCGCACCGATGCCGGATCGCGATTCGCCCGACTGCACGCCTGAGCGATGCGCTCGCGCACGCGCTGGATGTTGTCCTGGACCTTGCGTTGAATTGACTTGGTCGCCGTCTTGCCCATAATTCACACGGCACGCCGCCCGATTGACGCGCCACGCCCTATTTGGAATGATAGACGTGTGATGAATATGTCGCTGGTGGATATTATCTATGACTTGCCCGCCAATCCAAAGACCATTTGTCTGCGCGAGCTCTTCGGCAATGACCGCCCGATCGAACTCGAAATCGGCACCGGCAAAGGCGGCTTCCTGCTCCAACAGGCTCGGGCGCATGAGGATAGGAACTATCTGGGCATCGAATGGGCCAACAAGTACTTCAAATTGGCTGCCGACCGCATGGCCCGCTGGGGCGTCGGCAATGTCCGCATGATCCGATGTGATGCCAAGGTGTTCGTCCAGCAGTACTTACCGGCGGCGTCGATTTCCGCCCTGCACGTTCACCATCCGGACCCCTGGCCCAAGCGGCGCCACCATCGACGGCGGCTGTTTGACGAGGCTTTCGTCGATGCCGCCGCGAAGGCACTGGCGGACGGTGGGGTGCTGGACGTCCAGACCGATCACGCGGAATATTTTGAACAAATCCGATCGGTCCTGCGTGCCCAGCCGGACCTTGAAGAGACACTTTTTGCACGACAGAATCAAGACGAGTGCGATGACGTGATCGCAACGAATTTCCAGATCAAGTACCAACGCGAGGGGCGTGAAATCTATCGGCTGACCTATCGGCGTCGCCCCCGTTGACCGAGTCCGATTCCCGGCCGGCGGGTCGGCGTGAGATCCCGCATGCACACGCACTCACAACCACCGCCGCCGGCGCGACTCGCCGCACTGCGGCTTGCCTCTTCGCGGCTTGCCGCTCCGCGAGTTCCGACTTTCCAATTGCTCATTTGTTTGGCATGGTCGGCGCTGGCCGGCGGCTGTTCCGATTCGATCTGCCCCGATCGCCCCCCCGACGATTTTCAACTTTCGCCGACAGGCCGGGCGGTGGCTTACGTCGATCGCGAAATATTTGCAAACGTCCTCAATTGGATGGAAGCGCCCACCACCGACGACCCCGCGATCAGTTTTGATTGTCTCATCGACTACTTTACGGCGCGGTTCACAAGCGATGTGGACATCATTTTTGTGGTGATGAATCAGAGCCGCAGAGAATTCCTCGAACAAAGCGCGCGAAAGGTCATCGCCAACTTCACAGCCTCGCAGCGATTCTTCGAGAGCGGCATTGGATCGTTTCGCCGTCCGCCGATCGCGAACGTCGGCCCGCCGCGTATGCGCAGCTACAGCTTCCTCGGCGTGCGGGACGGCCTGCTCGCCGGGCCCTCGCTGCACGAAATCGCCCACGGCTGGTCGGCGTACCTCGACGGCCCGCTGTCACTGGCGGAGCAGACCGACCAAGACCCGATCAGTCATTGGGGATTCACGTCCGTCGGCGGCGTGCTGGGCGGTTGGGATGCGAGCAGCCTGGAAGCCTTGGGCGACGAACAATACCGCGTCTGCGGCCCCTCGCCGCGCGAAGCCTTCGCGGCACAAGGATACGCCCACAACAGCGTACACTACGCCCCGCTGGAGCTGTATTTGATGGGCTTGCTTGGGCCGGAAGACGTGCCCGACATTCAGGTCGCGATTGATCCGGTGCTCACCACCATCGAGGGCACCTGCGTCACGTTCCAGGCCACCGCGCTGGAAACGGTATCCATCGCGGAGATCATCGTCGCCAACGGCGTTCGGCTCCCGAGCAGTGAGGACTCACCGAAGCACTTCGACATCGCCCTGATCGTCATCGCCCAGCAGTCGCTCACCGAGGTGGAGTGGCAAGTTTATGAAGATGCCATGGTGTGCATGGAAGCCACCTCGGACTGCGGCAACTTAGCCACCGGCATTGCCCACGACGGCCGGGAGGTCGTGTTTCAACCCCTCACATTCTTTGAAGCCACCGCCGGCCGCGCCTCACTCCGCTTCGCGGTCTTGCAGCAAACAGCCGACACCGACCAAACCATCACCACCCGCAACGACTTCACGCGGTAGATCCCGGCTTCCTGCCATGCCGTGCCGACGAACCACGATCCACTCTCTCAGCACTCAGCACTACGGCGGGCACGGAGCCCAGGCACCGAGGAGGATTGCGAGGTCGAACGAGCCGACCTGACCGTCGTCGTCCAGGTCGGCGGGGCAGTCGTCGCGGTCGGCGCACGGGCCCCAACTGCCCAGCAGCAGCGCCAGGTCGGCAGAGGCGACGCTGCCGTCAGAGTCCAGGTCCGATGGGCAATCCGAAACCTCGCTCCCGCTGGATGCGGACGCCGGGGGGTGAGGCGCTCCGCAGGGGCCACCACAGATATCGCCGTGGGCCAGGTGCGCGGGGACGGCGCTTTCAGGCACGATGAGCGTGTGAAGATTGCCGGGATCGCCCGGCGGGATGTGACAGATCATCACGGGCGCGCTATTGCCGGTCTGAAAGCGGGCCAGCAGAATGTCCCTGTCGGGGCCGATCGTTCCACCAAATTCCTCGTCGGAATCCCAGACCGCGATCCAGTTCCCCGATCCGTCTGTCGCCAGTTTCGCTCTAGCGTCGTGCCCGCTGTCAAACACACCGTTGGTGTTGAGCCGGGCGCG
>JACZTW010000098.1 GCA_022573485.1 Planctomycetota bacterium | reverse complement strand
GCCGGGCCACCGTGCTCGGCGGACTGGCGATCATCGAAGCCGCGAAGAAGCTCAAAGCCGATCTGGACAAGCACTCAGCCCTCAGCTCTCAGCTTTCAGCTCTCAGCCCTCAGCCCTCAACACTCAGTCCTGAGTCCTCAGTCCTCAGTCCTCTGATAGGCCGGCAGTATCGCGGCGATTATGCCTGCATTTACACAAACAAGCTCGGCGCCGACGTGCCCGAGCCGAAAACACACTTGACGTACGGCTTCGCCACGCAGGTGGTCATCCTCGACGACGAAGGCCTGCTGAAAAAGGTCATCGCCGCCCACGATGTCGGCAAGGTCATGAACCCCACGCTGCTCGAAGGCCAAATGGAAGGCTCGATCCACATGGGTCTCGGCTACGCCCTCACCGAAGACTTCGTCGTAGAAGGCGGCCGAATTCAAAGTAAAGACGTGATGTCGCTGGGCGTGCTGCGGGCCCATCAAATGCCGGAGATTGAGACGATTTTCATCGAAGAGCCGGACCCCGAAACCGCCTACGGCGCCCGCGGCGTCGGCGAAATCGGCCTGGTGCCGACCGCCCCCGCCGTCGCCGCCGCGCTGGAAGCCTACGACGGCATCCACCGCACGAAGCTACCGATGAAGGACGCTCCCGCAGCGCAGGCGCTGCTTGGCGTGAAGCGTCGTGCGTGAAGAGTGAAGCGGAAGACTCTCCGGACGAACAATGAAGAGGGTGCTATGCCGATCCGCCCAATAACATTCCTGTTACACCCGATACTCTTCTTCGCGTTACTCTCGCTGGCGCAGGGTGGGTGTCACGCCACGGGGACGCATGCAACCAACAGCGAACCGGCTTTCTCAAAACTCGCCGGCCGATGGTGGGTTTCGCTTTGTGATCTCAAGGAGAACAGGCGACCCGGTAGAGCACATCAGGATTCCAATGGACTGAGATTCGCGGAGACAGACCATCTGCTTGCGGCCACGATTCGCTCTGACGGTTCGTTTGACTGGTCTCGAACGTTTCTTGGAGCGACTCTGGGCATTCACGACTTGCGTGATGTAGGTGATCGGTGCATCGCATACGCGTTCACGCGGTCGATGTATGAAGTTGTTGCCAGTCAATATGCTCCGACGTCCAGCAAGGTCGAGTTGTGCCAAGTTGATCTTGAAACAGGCGCTGTCCGCGCTTCGAAGTGTCACGAGATCCAAATCTCGTTGAGGAATGACGGCAGCGTGGATTATGTGGATTCGGCTTTGGCAGGTGTTGTCACTTCCGGCGACTCGCGCTACCTCACGCCTCGCGGGCACCGCTCGATAAGCCCAGTGATCAACAATACATCCAGGATCGCAGGTAACTGGTCGGCCACAGCCTCGGATTCCAAACTAGCGTTGATCATCCGCGCAGACGGCACCTTTGACTGGAATGGGACGGCTGAAGGATACCTTCTTTTCTGGTATCAGCTCGAACAGGTGGGAGATCGAGGGTGCAATCTCATGAACCCGGATCAAACCTGGGAAGTTACAGCTTCGAACTACACGCCGACTGAAAGCGAACTCAGATTTCGAGTCACTCAGCGGTTGTCGAACGGCGAGACTGAGGAGGCGGACGCCGAACTGGTCGTAAGACACATTGACGATGTGAGCGTCCGTGTATCCTTCAAAGTGGATGCAGGCGCAAACGGAACAATAAATCACACCATGACGCTCTATCGAAACGACGACACTCAGCTTCGAGAAGGTTCCGTCTGGGCGTTTCTGATTGGCCGAACGAAAGCCGCAGGATTCCGATAACAGGCCGAGTCAGCCTGCTGGAAGTACTGGAGTTCTTCTGGCACACATGAAGGCGTAAGCGCTGGTTATTTTTCTCTTTTCTCTTTTCTCTTCTCTCTTTCCTCAAGCCGGAAGTAGATCAGTCGGCTGAGCACACGTTCGCGGTATCCGGCCGTTGAGCGGAGGTCGTCGATCGGGGAGATATCCGCACTGAGGATATCCGCGATCTCCGCTGGGCTGCTGAACGATTGTCCGGCGTCGAGGGCGGCTTCGAGCGCCGGGCAGCGACAGACAAAGGGCGCCACGCTGTTAGCGGCCACGCGCCAGCCGTGGGCGTCTTTGACCATGGCCACTCCGACCTTGGCGATGGCCTGGGCGCTGCGGGCGCCGACTTTGTGGAAGTACTCGAAAGCGCGCTGGCGACGCGGGATGCGGATGGCGCGGATCAACTGCTCCGGGCGGCGAACCGACTGCTTGTAGCCAGTGTAGTATTGATCGAGCGGCACTTCGGTCGTGCCGTCGCGTGATTGCAGCACGACCACCGCGTCGTAGGCCATCATCACCGGCACGCCGTCGGCGGCGGGCGAGGCATTGGCGATGTTGCCGGCCCACGTGCCGCGGGTCTGAATTTGAATCGCCCCCACCTGCCGGGCAGCCTGCGCCAGCAATGGAAAGGCCTGCGATACCTCCGCCGATTCGATCACTTGCCAGTACGTGGTCAACCCGCCCAGCTCAAGAAACTCGTCCGTCAAGCGAAACGCCCGCAACTCAGTCAACAACGACAGATCGAGCAGGGCGAGATCGTCCTTCGGCCGGTGATGCCACGAGACCAGCAAGTCCGTCCCGCCGGCGATGGGCGTAGGCGGCGGCGCGGAGTCCGCCATCAAGTCGAGCGCGTGATTCAGCGTTGTGGGTCGGTGAATCTGCAAACTATGATCCCTCACGCGTCGTGGTCATACGGGACGAAATTAGGCCACGAAGACACAAAGGCACAAAGAAGAGAGGATGTAGGGTTGAAGACGGAGAAGCGGTTCCGGAGTTCAAGAACCGTCGTCGAAGAATCGTATTCATTTCCATTCTCCATTTTCCATTCTTTAGTTCCTTCGTGTCTTTGTGTCTTGGTGGCCTAATTCCTTCTCCGAAACGACAGCCTCCACGCCTTCGATCACGCCGTCGTAGCCGGTGCAGCGGCACAAGTTGCCGCTCATGAACTCGCGCAATGAGGTCTGCCCGAGCACTTCGGGATGATCCGCCAGCCATCGGGCGGTCATGACGATGCCCGGCGTGCAGGCGCCGCACTGCGACGTGCCGGTGGCATTGAGCTTGGCGGCGAATTCGCGTGCGATCGATTCGACGGTCTCCACACGGCAGCCATCTGCCTGAAAAGCCGGCACCAGGCACGAGTTCACCGGCAGTCCGTCCAGCAGAACGGCGCAGGCCCCGCACTCGCCTTCGCCGCAGCCTTCCTTCGTTCCCGTGCAGCGGCAATCGTAGCGCAGCACGTCCAGCAGACGCGCGTCGGTTGGGACCGTTCGCGTAATGTCCTGACCGTTTAGAATGAAACTCAACTCAAACTTACTGTTCATCTGGAGTTCATCCTCCTGGCACGTCCGCGCGGGCTCCCGACAAGTCGGGACTGGTTCCGCCCGCGGCTCGTTGACCTCTTGGTGCTCAGTGTTCATTGTTTGTTCCGTCGAGTATTGTCATTAGGCGTTCGGGCGTGAGCGGGATGGTGTTGATTTGCACGCCGAGCGCATCGCATACGGCGTTGATGATCGCCGGTGCAGGGCCGTCCATGGGCAGTTCGCCGATGCCCTTGGCGCCGCCGGGTCCGAATTGCGACGGTTGTTCCTCGAAGTACACTCGGATGGGCGGCAAATCGCCGCTGGCGGGGATGATGTAGTTCGTCATTTGGCTGTTGGCCATCGCGCCATCTTCCATCACGACTTCTTCGGTCAGCGCCCAGCCGATGGCCTGGACCACGCCGCCGGCGATCTGCCCTCGGGCCAGCGTCGGGTGTACCACCTTGCCGACTTCCTGCAAGGCCACAAAGTCCGTGACGCGTACGCCGTAGGTCCGCAGGTCCACCTCGACGGTCGCCACGTACGTGGCCCACGCGAACGCGGCGTATGCATCGCCGCGATAGGTGTCTTCGTCCCACTTCAGACCTTTCGGCGTTTGGTGCTTGGCCTTGCCCAGCAGGCGCTGGTTCGGATTGCCACTGTGCCAGTCGCGGACGGCCTCTTGCAATGCGGCGCCGCCGGCGCCCTTCGCTCCGGCGCGCTCCGCCAGATCCCCGCAGGCCCGCTCGACCAAGCGCCCGACAACCATCGCGGTGCGGCTGGCGACGGTCGGGCCGCTGTTGGGCACTCGAGATGTGTCGGGTGTGGCGATGATCACTTCCTGCTCGTTGACGCCCAGCGCTTCAGCGGCGATTTGCGTCAGGATGGTGATGGTGCCTTGGCCCATGTCCGTGTTGGCGGTCAGCACCATGAACCGCCCGTCAGGCAGGCCTTCGACCCATACTTCGGAAGCCAACACCGTCTCGCCGCTGCCGGTGAAGCCCGCGCCGTGATAGAAGGTGGCGAACCCGATGCCGCGTCGGAGGTACGGATGCTCGGCGTTCTCGCGGGCGAACTGCTTCTGCCGCTTAGCGTAGTCGGTGAGTTCGAGTCCGCGATCCATGAGCGCGGGCAGGCTGACCTTGTCCCGCATGACTTGTTCGGTGGCCGTGGTTTGGCCCGTGCGAAGCAGGTTTTTGCGGCGCAGTTCAACCGGATCGATGCCGAGTTCGGCGGCGATGACGCTCATGTGCCGTTCGGTGGCGAACTGCGTCTGCGGGGCGCCGAAGCCGCGAAAGGCGCCGTTGGGCGGCGTGTTGGTCAGGCGCACTTCGCCGTGAATGTGGATGTGATCGCAATTATAGGGCCCGGCCGCATGAATCACGGCGCGACTGAGCACCACCGGCGAAAGCGTGACGTAGGCTCCGCCGTCCAGCAGCACGTCGATCTCCATCGCCAGCAGCCGACCGTCGTTGTCCACGGCGGTGCGATGCCGCACCCAGCTTGGATGTCGCTTGGTGGTCGCCGCCATGTCTTCCGTGCGATCGTACACGATCTTGACCGGCGCGCCGGCTTTCTCCGCGAGCAGGGCGGCGTGGATGGCGAGGATCGACGGATAATCTTCCTTGCCGCCGAATCCGCCTCCGATCGGCGTTTGAATGACTCGAAATGCTTCGGGCGGGCGGCTGAAAAAGTGCTCCAGCGACTTGAGCACGTAGTACGGGCACTGCATCGAGCCGCGTATGACCAGTTGGCCGTTTTCGCGGTGGGCGATCATGCCCTGCGTTTCGATGTAAACGTGTTCCTGTGAGCCGGTCTCGTACTCGCCTTCGATGATGTGCGCAGCGGCCTCGAACACCGGCTGCGGGTCGCCCTTGCGGATGTCAATCCGCTTGAAGACGTTGTCGTCGCCGTATTGGATCGTTTCGGGCGTGAGCGGCTGGCGGGGGTCGAACACGGCCGGCAGGGGGTCGATGTCCACCCGAATCGCCTGGCGTGCCCGCCGCAGTGCGGATATCGAGGGATGGGCGATCAAGAGCACGGGCTCATGCCGATGCCGAACTTCTGAAGCGGCGAGCGCCGGCTCTTCTTTCTCAATGAAGATCACTTCGTTGGGGCCGGGGATGTCGCGATGGTCCACGACGACAAACTCGTCCCAGTTGATCGACGGATCGAAGTGGATGCCGGTGATCCTGCCCCTCGCCGCCGGGCTGCGGATGGTCGCGCCGTGCCACACGCCGTCAATCTGCAAGTCGTCCACGTATTGGGTCGTTCCTTGCAGCTTGTCCAGGCCGTCGATGCGCGGAATGTCCGATCCAATGGGCATGACAGTGAAGAGTATCTAGTGAAGAGTATCTAGTAAAGAGCCTAATGATGAGTGGCACCCCCAAGCGCTTGACGTTGCCGGGTGATCGTAGGAACATGTGCGTGAAAGTGAAACGTAGCGACGAACACAAATGAAGGGGCAGACAACGTGAAGTACGACATAATCATCAAAGGCGGTACGGTCGTCACCGTGGACGGTCAGAGGCGGGCGGATGTGGCCATTAAAGGTCAAAAGATCGCGGCCGTCGGAACGGGATTGGCCAGAGCGAGCAGCAACGGCGCCACGATCATTGACGCCAAGGGCAAGTACGTTATTCCCGGCGCGATCGATGTTCACGTGCATTTGGAACTGCCGTTCTGCGGGACGACCTCAAGCGACGACTGGAATACCGGCACGCGGGCGGCGGCCCGCGGCGGGGTGACCACGGTGATCGATTTCGCGATTCCGTACGGCAACGAATCGCTTGAGACCGCGTTCAAGAACTGGCGCCGGAAGGCAAAGAACAAGGCCTGCATCGACTATTGCTTCCACATGGCCATCACCAAATGGGACAAGCACGGGCCGGAGATGGAAAAGATGGTCAAGCTGGGCTGCCCGACGTTCAAAGAGTTTATGATTTACGAGTCGGAGGGTTGGCAGAGCGACGACCGCGCGATCTTCGGAGCGCTGGAGAACTGCAAGAAGCTCGGGGCCATGCTTTTGATCCACGCGGAGTCCAGCCGCGTGCTCGACGAACTCATCGCTCGGCACCACACGCCGAAGTTGATGAAGGAGTACGGCGCCTGCCTGCACGCCATCACACGGCCGAACTACATCGAGGCTGAAGCGATTCAACGGGCTGTCAAATGGGCCGAGGTCACCGGCGGTCGGCTCTACATCGTTCACATGTCCACTGCCGACGGTGCGGACATCATCGTTGAAGCTCGAAGGCGCGGCGTGGATGTCTATGCTGAGACCTGCGCGCAATATCTCGTGCTGGACGACTCGCTTTTCGCCAAGCGCGACGGGCACCTTTACGCTTGCTGCCCGCAGATCAAGAAGAAGTCTGACCAGAAGCGCCTGTGGGCCGGCCTGAAGAGCGGCGAGGTCTGCGTGATCTCGACGGACACTTGCACTTTCACTCGCAAGCAAAAGGCCATGTGGAAGGGCGACTGGACCAAAATCCCGATGGGCATGCCCGGTCTGGAAACGCTGGTGCCGATCGTTTACACCAAAGGTGTGCTCGCCGGCAAGATGACCATGAAACAGCTCGTCGAGAAGTGCTGCACCAACCCCGCGAAGATGATGGGCCTGTATCCGCTCAAGGGCTCGCTGAACAAAGGCACCGACGCCGACATCACGATTATCGATCCAAAGAAGCGTATCAAAGTCGATCACCGCCGCATGGAGACCAACGCCGACTGGAGCCCATATCAAGGCTGGTCGCTGGCCGGCTTCGCCGAGAAGACGTTCTCCCGCGGCCGGCAGATCGTGGATAACTACAAGTTTACCGGCGTCAACGGCTGGGGCCAATGGCTGCCGCGCAAGAGAGCGGGCAAGCTGTGATTCGTGGCTCGTGATTTGGCGCCACCGCGACGGAATAGTATAATCATCTCTTAGAGGTGTTGTATGCGCGCGGATGAACTGAGAGTCCGTCTGGATCGGCGCCCTTTTGAGCCGATTCGCCTTCATATCAGCAGCGGCCAGACCGTGGACATCAAGCATCCGGAAATGGCGTTCGTCACGCGTTCGCTCGTTGTGGTTGGTGTTACGGCGGCGGATTCCAAGGTGGCTGACTACGCCATACACTACAATCTGCTGCACATCGTCAAGATCGAACCACTCAACAGTGAAAAGCCCAAGCGGCGTCGATCCAAGCGCAAGTAATGAATCCGGGACGTTCGCGGGGAGCGTGCCTTAGCTTCTTGCTTCTTGTAGGTGCCACTCGCGATACGACTCTGAGACAACAGAAGTTGTGGCTGCCGGGTTCTTTGGACTTGCCGGACATTTGGTCTGCGTGATAGATTACCTGTTGGACAGGCTTACGCCGACGGTGGCTGTTCGGCGAGGGTTCGGATGACCACGGGACACGGGTTTTCTCGAAATGCTTATTGAGTCGGAGGACAGGACATGTGTTGGCGAAACTTGAAGCGGGCTTGCGGGGTAGTGCTGCTTGGCGGAACGATGTTCGCCGGGTGCAATACGCTGATCGACTTTCCGGGCGGCGTTGTGGATGTGAACGATGACGGTGTGTTCGTCAAGTTCCTCGGCCTGCAAGTCGATGTGACCGGCGATCGCGTGTTCATCGACGTGCCCGGCGTCGAAATCACGGTCAGGGATTGAGCGCTGCGCAGGATCCAGCGCAGTGCGGGAAGCGCACAACTCACTGACCTGCGTGGCCCCCCGCATGCGGGGGGCTATGTAGGGATTTTCCGTAGAGATATCGGTCAGGTTCCTTCGCCTGATGACGTCAGGTACTCCCGCTGTGCAGGTGTGAGTTCGTCGATTTTGACGGCCATGGACTGGAGTTTGAGCTTTGCGACCCAGTCCTCGATCTTGCTGTCCACGTCGTAGACTTTGTTGCTGAGATCGCCGCTGTTCTTGACGGCCCACTCGGCAGCCAGCCCTTGCGTGGCGAAGCTCATGTCCATGACACTGGCGGGGTGGCCTTCGGCGGCGGAGAGGTTGATCAACCGCCCGTCGGCCAGCAGGAAGATCCGGTTCCCGTTCGACAAGACATACTCGTCCACATTGTTACGCACGCCCTTGTTAGTGGTCTTCGACAGCTTGGCGAGCGCGGGAATGTCGAGTTCGATGTCGAAGTGCCCGCTGTTGCAGACCATGGCGCCGTCTTTCATTTTCTCGAAATGCTCGCCGCGGATGACGTGCTTGTTGCCCGTGAGGGTGATGAACACATCGCCGTAGGTCGCCGCATCAGCCATCGGGCAGACGCGGAAGCCGTCCATCAATGCTTCGAGTGCCCGCAGCGGGTTGATTTCGGTAACGGTGACGTTGGCACCCATACCGCTCGCCCGGCTGGCGACGCCCTTGCCGCACCAGCCGTAACCGATCACGACCACGTTCTTGCCCGCGAGGAGCACATCGGTCGCACGGATAACGCCGTCGATGGTCGATTGGCCTGTGCCGTAGCGATTATCGAACAAGTGCTTGGTGTCGGCATCGTTGACGGCGATCACCGGGAACAAAAGTTTCCCAGCCTTTTCCAGGGCCCGCAACCGAATGACGCCGGTGGTGGTTTCTTCCATGCTGGCCTTGATGTTCTTGGCTTCGGCGGTGCGTTTGGTGTGCAGTAGGTTTACCATATCGGCACCGTCGTCCATGGTGATCTGCGGTTTGTGATCCACGACGGCGTTGAGGTGCTTGTAGAACGTCTCGGTGTTCTCGCCTTTGATAGCGAAGGTGCTGATACCGAAATCGTGGACCAGCGAGGCGGCTACGTCATCCTGCGTGCTCAATGGATTGGACGCGCACAGCATGACGTCTGCTCCGCCGTCTTTGAGCGTACGCATGAGGTTTGCGGTCTCGGCGGTGACGTGCAGGCAGCAGCTCAATTTCAGGCCGCTGAGCGGCTTTTCCTTCTTGAAGCGCTCGGAGACCAGCTTGAGCACGGGCATGTCGTTGGCCGCCCACAGAATCCGCCTCTTGCCTTCCGCCGCCAGCTTGGGATTGGCTAGGTCACATGGAATCGCCATTGAAATCATCTCCATTCGTCAAAGAGTGGGCCCCAGCCCGATTCGCCTCATTTTTATTCGAACCAAAGCCCTTTTGTACACGCAGACCAGGGGGATTGCAAAGCAGATTGTGTGATTATGCGACAACCTGAATATTGTTACCGCAGAGACCGCGGAGAGCGCAGAGAGCAAGAAAGAGAAAAGAAAAAAGAGAAAGAGGGAACGAGGGAGGGCGCTCTCCGGGTACGTGTGGCTGTTGATGAGTCACGCGTTCTTCCTGTTCTCCATTCTCCATTTTCCATTCTCTTCCTTCGTGCCTTGGTGTCTTCGTGGCCGTATTGAACCTTGTCCACAGAGAAATACTCTGCGTCCTCTGCGGTTATGTATCCGGGAGCAAGGAGCTTCATGCCTTACTTGCCTGTGCAGATTTCGAGTAATCGAAGATCCGATAGAGCGCCGGAATCACGAGCAATGTCAGCAGAGTGCTGGAAATCAAGCCGCCAATGACGACCGTGGCCAAGGGGCGCTGCACCTCCGCCCCTGTGCCGCTCGCCAGTGCCATCGGGACGAAGCCCAGGGAAGCGACCAGGGCCGTCATCAATACGGGCCGCAGGCGGGTGAGTGAACCACGAATGATCGCGTCCTCCAGCGGGACGCCTTCCTCGCGAAGTTGATTGATAAACGTGACCATCACCAGTCCGTTCAGCACTGCCACGCCGGACAAGGCAATGAATCCAACGCCGGCAGAGATGGAGAACGGCATGTCGCGGATCCACAGTGAAAAGATTCCACCGGTCAGCGCCAAAGGCACCCCGGTAAAGACCATGAAGGCCTGCCTGACGGAATTGAACGTGGTGAACAGCAGCATGAAGATCATGAGCAAGCAGATTGGCACGACCAGCGTCAAGCGCTTCCGGGCTGCGACCATGTTTTCAAATTGCCCGCCCCAGTCGACCCAGTAACCGGCGGGGATGGCGACTTGGCGGTCCATTTCTCGTTGCGCTTCTTCGACGAACGAGCCAATATCTCTGCCGCGGACGTTGGCCTGCACCACGATCCGGCGTTTTCCATTCTCGCGGCTGATCTGGTTCGGTCCTTCGGAAAGCTCGATGTCGGCAACTTCGCCGAGGGAGACGAAGGGCCTGGCGCGGGCCGCGGCTCTCTGCGCCGCGTCCGTGGCCCGGCGAAACGAGGATGCTCCGTGGGCTAAGGGCCCCGGCTCGATCAATGGAAGCGGGATGGGCAGGTCTTTCAAGGCGTCGATGTCTCGACGAACCTCCTCGGGCAAGCGGACCACGATCTCGAAGCGCCGGTCGCCCTCGAATACCAGTCCCGCTTCGCGGCCTCCGATCGCGATGGTGACCACTTCTTGCACGTCCTGAACGCTGAGACCGTAACGGGCGATGGCATCACGATCGACCCGGATGGTCATCATCGGCAACCCCGTGATTTGCTCCACGGTGACGTCGGCGGAACCGCGAATACTTTCCAGAACTTTGGCAGCCGCTTGGGCGACGGGCAACATTTGATCGAAGTCGTCTCCAAAGATCTTGAAGGCCACATCACTCCGCACGCCGGCGATTAACTCACTAAACCTCATTTGAATCGGCTGCATGAATTCGTACTTATTGCCGGGCAATTTCTGAAGCGCGTCCTCGAGGCGTTGCCGGAGCTGTTCCTTGGTCTCACTGGGATCGGGCCAGTCCTCGCGTGGCTCGAGAATGATGAACGTGTCGGACACATTCGGCGGCATGGGATCGGAGGCCATTTCGGCCGTGCCCGTCTTGGAATAGACGTAGGCCACTTCGGGGAATTGACTGATTGTACGCTCGACTGCAAATTGCATCTCGGACGCCTGCGTCAAGCTGATGCTGGGAATGCGCATGGCATGGGTGATCAAATCCTTTTCGTCGAGCGTGGGAATGAATTCCTGGCCCAGTCGAGAGGCGAGCATCAGGGAACCGGCAAACGGGAGTATCGCCAACAGCACGACTGCATAGCGCTGCCGAACCGCGAAGCGCACGGCCGGCTCATAGGCCCGTTTGGCCAGTCGGATCAGGATGCTCTCGGTGTGTTTGACTTTTCCAGTGATGCCGATGGCCACCATGGCGGGGATGAACGTGAGCGACAAGACAAACGCACCGCCGAGGGCAAAGATGACCGTCAGCGCCATGGGGTGGAACATCTTGCCCTCGATGCCGGTCAAACTCAGGATGGGAATGTAGACGGTGATGATGATCGTTTGCCCGAAGAAAGATGGCTTGATCATTTCCTTGCTCGCGAGCATCACTTCCCGCAACCGTTCCTCCAACGAGAGCAGCCGTCCTGTGTCGTGTTGTTTGAGCGCGAGCCGTCGCAAGCAGTTCTCCACAATGATGACGGCCCCATCGACGATCAAGCCGAAGTCAATCGCCCCGGGGCGCATGAGGTGCCCGCTAACGACTGCTTTGACCATC
>JACZTW010000097.1 GCA_022573485.1 Planctomycetota bacterium | reverse complement strand
CGGGCAGGCGCTCGTCCCGTGCATTTCAGCCGCGTCTGGTTTTTGCCTCGCCGCGGGTCCGCCTGGAGCGGAGTGGGTCACTGTTGCCAGCCGGCCCGCTCGTGGGACTGTGTCCCGACACAACGCCCAATGCCTCTGTCAACTGCGGGCGGTCTTTGGGTGGAACCAAGTCGTCCGGGTGTTCAAGCGCTTGGGTGATGCGACCGCGGACGCCGACCTCACCAAGTTCGCGGTACTTTGCCTTGATTTCACCCTTCAGCCACTCACTCAGCTGCACATCAGTGGCCAACCGTTGCACAAGCAGATCGAGGCCCCGTGCCAGCACATCACCATCATCGTTGCACCGGTACCTGCGGCTCCGGTCACAGGTCAGAATCTCCAAGGCGATGCCGATGGCCACTGCCCTCTGGGCCCCGTTCGTAGCCATGCCCGCCGGCACGATGGGGTGGGCCAGTATCTCTTCCGGCTCATATAGAGCGGCATAATGGGCAACTGTCTCGACGGGCTGCCGCGAGAGTACTGCATCTGCGCTGCGGATCTCCTCGATTTCCTGAAGGTCGATCTGCCGCTCTTCGGTGGTGATCACCAATTCATCGTCGAAATCGGCGATGATCCAGCGAGTATCACAACCAGCCTCGAGTCGGTCGACCAATCCCGAACGCTTCAGCGCGTCGAGCGTGGCGGACCGTGTCCGAATTGTGCGCAGGCGCCGCCGCGGACGCGGGCGCACGCTCAGTTCATTGATCGGCAGCGCCGGCTGCGCGTCTTGCATACACTGCTCGAGCAACGCGCTGCAGTGGTGAGGAGCAAGGTCGCTGAGATACCCGGCCAACGCATTCCGAATGGGTCCGGCCTGGTTGATGACGCGTTCGATCAGGGCTTCGATTGCTGCCGGCAAAGCACCCTCCTCCGAGACGACACCGCTCAGTCCTGCAGCTGCTGCTTCGACGCGCGGTGGATCCCAAAGCGACTCCGCCTTGCGCACCGCATAGTCAGAAGTGGGGAGAAGGCGCAGCAGGCCGTCATCACTCCCCGCTCTCGTCGTCTTGGCGTCCAACACCTTTGCCAGCGCGGAGTCGTGGGTATTGGCTAACGCTTCGTCGGTGCCACGGGTTTCGAGCAGAACATCCCTCAACGCAGCTACAACCTCCTGGAGACTGGCATATTCGGCCCTCCACCGCGCGACCGTGAGCCGCGCGCGGAACGCTTCTGCGGCAGCGTTGATCCACCTCCCCGCAGCACGGCGGAGCGGCCAACCGCCGAAAAGTCCGCCCATCCAGCCCCGGAATCGCGCCTGCCAAGAAGCCGATTCCGCCGGCATCACCACGCGCTCGCGACGCCGGACGCCGGCTTCACAGGGTGCGACCCTGGCCGCAGCCGCGTCGATGCGAGCGCCGCAAGCCTCAACAACCTGCTCTGCCCTGCCAAGGGCGTGCCCCAAAACCTCGGCCAGAAGCGTCACCCCTACGCCTGCAGCCAGGATTCCCTGAGTCCTCTGACGAATTCTCCTTCGATGGGCGGTGCCACCGGCGCTCACTTCCGTCAACCGCGATTCAGCGCCAGCAACCCGATCAGACAACATTGTGATGGCGACGTGTGTGTGTTGAACGATATGCCGGACGCGTGAGTGGCGCACAACACGTCGAGTTCGACTCAACTGGTCGTTCAAATCACTTGTAGCTTCAGCGACCAAGCCACCGGCATCAGATTCGCCGGGGTTCCTCGATATGCCCAGGTGGGCGATCAAGTCTTGCGCCAATCGTTGCCCATCTTGGCGCCCGGCGTTCAGGTTTCCCCGGCGCAGTCGGTCACAGATGCGAACGCGGCCCAAGAAGCGCACGTGCTTCTCAGCAGCGGCGGCATCGTATCTCAAACCCGCAACACCCATGCCGGCGACACTCAGGCGCGCTGGATGTTCGTCGTCCGAGAAGTTTCGAAAGTAGCCATCGCTGACCGTCCCTTCCGGCCCATCAAGCAGGTTCCAGGCACAGCGCGCCAGCAATTCAATCTGATCTTCCGCGCGCAGCACGACGGCCCCGTTGGAGACGGAGAACAGGTAGATCCGATCCACCGTTCCTTCGCTCAGCGTCAGGGTGTGCCCACCAAAGGTGTGGATCACGGCGCTTTGCGGGTTGGCGTGGGCGATCTGCAATTGCCGTAACGAGGAAGCCACGGAGCAGGCTACCTGTTCGGGATCGCGTCCCTCCGCTGTACTCCCGAGAAGACCGAGGAGAAAAATCTCCACGTCCATCCCCAGCGACTTGGCTCCCTGGCGGCTCGCGGCGATAACGTGAAAAAGTAACCCTGGAGCCGTTCCGCCCGTCAACGAAGCGGTGAGGACAACACGCGTCCGACGCTTACGGTCCATCTGCTGCCCGCCCTCTGCTTGCACCGCCTGGGCGTTACGCTCCCGGCAACCCCTCAACGCCGCTTCAACCGGCGACTCGATGTCGTGGCGACAGCTCAATGCCGAAGTGAAAGATTTCGCTGGTTTGCCGCCGACGCCGTCGTCAGTAGTGCCGGTCAGGCCATTCAGCCATCGGGCGTATCGGCGTGTATGGCGATCCTCAGAAAGCACATTCCGCAGATTCGCGACACTCCTTCCAGGAAGCACCAGGTCTTCGTGTCGCTCAAGGCGCACCTGCTGTTGCCCGATGGTCATCTCGCGCTGTCCCGACGTCGTGTCGATGGCCAGGCACCGCCGCCCCGAAGACGCAGCCGCCGTCTTGCCAACGTTCATCCTCTTCAGCACGGCACGATAGGCCAGCAACACAAGGCGCGCCATTGAACCGAGTGAAATATTGATTCCGGCCCGTGCTTCATGGCTGGAGGCTTGCACAACCGTGATTTCATTCTTCTCTTCTGCCATCGCTCGAGTCTCCTAAACTCCATAGGCCTCTGGGCTAGTCATTTTGTCTTCACGAGCGTGCGGCGGTCGAAAGCCCAACAGGACCCGCTGGTATTTCGGTTTGGACGACCACGTCATCAGGACACATGTACCGCGCAGGACAAATACCCGTGACGACCACGGTCCGGTCCGCGCTTTTGTCGCCGTCACCGGCCACCCGCAGCACATCGCCCTCAGTGACCAACTGCCTTGTCGTCACCTGCTCTCCGTTGCATTCCGTGGCCACGGATGCATCGCCAGGGTCTACCTGCAGACTACCTCGGTGAATGACCAGGGCCGGTGCGCCAGCGAGCAGCGCGACTGGCATTGGACGGGCCTTGTCGTCCTGCAGTGAAACGCCTTCCCCCGGTTCCAGAACGACACGCAGGTGCCGGTGTGCATCGCCTTCGCTGGCGTCCAGCTCAACCGCCAGCACCGCACGCCGCCGGCGGATCACCAACCATAAGACCACGGCGATCACACCGATGACGGTGGCACCGGTGGGCCACAGGGGCAGCCAATGGATGTCAGCGTCATGTTGCTCTCCGTCGCCATCGCCGCCGTCAGGAACGGCTGTGCTGTCCTGAGATACTGCCCGGCCTGCGCCACCATCATCCCCGGGGCCGCTGGTCGGCGTCGCGGATTCTTCCAAATGGCCGGTCGGCGCGGGAGACGGTGATGGTGTGATCTCGTAAGTTCCACCCTCGATGGGGATTGGCGTGGCACCCCCCACTAGATCATGCAGCTGTGCAAGGCGCTGCTCTTCTTGCCGACTTTGCCCCCGCAGCAATCGTAACCCGTCCTGAAGACCCTGGATTTGATCTTCCAGCGACTGCCGTTGAAGCCTCAACTGCGACCGTGCATCCCGATCCTGCTGAACCTCATCCCCCAGCACAAGCAGTTCTTCGGGGTAGGCGACGACTTGTTCGTTGAGCACGCGAGTATGATCCAGAACGCGGCGATGCTGATTCTTCGATTCACGTACCTGCTGTCGCAGTCGCGCGAGTTCCTCTCTCAACGTGGCTGTATCTGCACGGCGTCGCTCCCGAATCCTACTCAATGAGTCTCCGGCGAGGGCGTCGAGGTTCGCATCTTCGTTCGGCACGGGAATGGCCGCCCCGGTTTCATCGCGACCGGGCAGTGGCGCATGGCGCGATGCCTCAGAAGTGCGCCGTTCTACTACGATGCGTTGGCCGTTTGTTTCGACCAGAAGGCCGTTTTCCCGAATGGTCACTCGAGGCCCGCAGGCCGCAAACGACAGGAAGACCGCAGCGCCACAGAGACAGCGCTTCACACCGCGAGACCCAAAGCGAGTTGTCCTTCCTGCTGTACTTTTCATGTTTCGCATTCTCCTGTTTTCAATCCTAGGAAAGAGTGTGAACGAAGCACGGTGCCCCTGGCCCACGGTCGGTCAACTCCCAGCGAACCGGCGATCGGCGTCACAGTTTGGGTCCCACTGCGCTGAAAGCTGAGGAGCGTGACGACGGCGATGGCACACCACAAGCCCAAAACTGCCAGGGATGCCGAGACCAGCATCGACCGCTGGCCGGCGGCGCAGTGAGTGCGACGACGCTCTTCGGCCCAGCGTTGGATTTCTGGTTCTGCCCAATCCCAAGAATTGTTGGCGCCATCGACCGTGAACAAGGCTGATCTTTCCGCATGATACTGTTGAAGGGTCTCATCTTTAGCGGCCCAATTCATGAAAGTGTGGATCAAGCGTTCCTCACTTTCGGCGCTCTTGTTGCGGATGTTCTCGATCTCAATCTTTACCTGCTTGGCGACGCCGTCGGCCAGAACAGCAAGGTGCTGTTTCGAGGAGACATAGATGCCGATCGTCACGGCCATCCCGACGACCATCGTGGCGGCAAGTCCAAGTGTCATGATTGTCTCCTTCATCCATGGACTTCAAAGCAGTTCAACCGAAGATCACCCAGATGGCTCGATTGCGTTTTGAATCTCCTCCGGCGATTCCATATTCTGAAGCGCCGGTGGCGGGCGCCTATGGACGTCACGACGGAAATCTTGCGGACAATTCAGGAATATATCGCACCACACGCCAGATCTTGTCGGGGGTCGCATAATAGGCACAACCAGTCGAGCTCACCGAAGTATCCACACCCTGATCTGTTAGAATCAGGCGTTTTTGCCCTCCCGTGTCATAAATCAACGACCGGGCTCTCCCGACGTACTTGATGAAGGTCTCAGGTTCGATCGAATGGAGGCTGGAATAATGTAAGAAGATCCGTTGGGTGAAGCGCTTCCCGGGGTTTTCGGCGAACACGCGTAGGATCTCAAGAACAGAGGACAGCTCTCTCCGTTCGACATGGGGTCCCAAAGAGATTTTCTGGGCATCACGTCGGTCGTGATGGTGGACGAATAGCTCGTTTCGTGTCGTGTCAAAAAGTAGGTGAAACGGTCTTTGGAACCACTCGATCAAGCCATTCTCAGTCAGTGGGCCATACTTCTTACCTCCGTCAACGACAATAAAGATTGCCGGCCCTTGATCAGTTTCATTGCGTGTGACTCTCTGCAACATGGGTAGGTTCCTTCAAAAAGGCCGGCAGGCGCTGACCAGCTTCGGGGGCTCCTTCGGTTGTCGTGGATGTACGCCCGACAGGTTCCTTCGACGGTGCGAGATTCTCGCCTGAGTTGGACTGCCAGCCGCTCGATGCCATGACCAGAATGCGAGACCCTCGCAGGGACCTGGGTAGATACGGTCAGCAGCAATCATGACTGATTCCTACGGTAGTACCGGCAGCCTTAGAACAGCAGTGTCCTTGCCCTCCATCTCACGCTCGCCGGGCATCTCATCCCAAGTGTGCAGATCGAGGACTCTTCCTGCACTCTTGGGATAAGCACCGCCAAACTGCTTCAGAAAGAACTTCACGCCCGCTTGAATGCACTGGTTCCTGACACTCCGTGCAATGCTCAGCCCATGTTCTGTTGCGAACCACTTGCCGTTGGAATAAGTAACGACGTTTCCGCGTTGTTCGCGCGTTTTCTGATTGAAGAGGTGCATGCCCGACTCGCCGCCGAAGATAACCCAATCAATGCCTTCGAGATCGAGGTTTACCGGCTCAAGGATTGGCTCGACTGACAAGAAACGTATGAGAGCAGGGCGATGCCGCAGAATTGGAATGCGTTCATCAGCTCGCTTCTGATCCTCCACGCTCGTGCCGAGCCAAACATTTTTCATCTCTCCGTGGCACCGACTTTTCAGGTACTCAAGCATCCTCTCCGGCCGCTTGGTCAGTATCTGATGGACATGCTGTGGCGTTAGGGCCATCACGTCGAAACACTTGTCTATCCATTCGAATGGATAACCTTCATAGAACATGTCCGTCATGTCGCACCAAAAACACTTGCTGGGCTTTCGGCGCTTGAGCACCTGACGTAGAACTTTCTCATCAAGAAAGAGTTCGACCTTTTCACGGTTCCGCGGTAGGAAGTCCAAATCCGTGCCGAGCCGATGCTGCCACCTGGCAGCATAGCAATAGAGGCATCCGGGACTGATTTTTTGACAGTAGTGGCCAATATTACCAGTCTCGAGGTTGCGTGCGCGAAACGGATTCGGCGTCAAATCCGTCCACTCGATGCTTGTGTCCGCCATAATTGTCTATCCTTTCAACACGCTATCGTAACGCTGTTCACGTTAAGCGTTTTCTTCCCGGATCGATTCTTCAAGATGATCAAAGTAGTGGATTCGATCTTGCCTGACTTTGCATTCATGTACGAAGTCCACTTCATGCACCGCACATTCCTTGTACTCGAGTATCAGGGATTGTTGGACCGTTGTTTCGTGTACGCACGTCTTCCGCGGCGAAAACCACACCGCGAGCGACTGTTGCGCCTCTTGTTTGTCTTCGCTCTGCGGGCGGTGTCCCGCCTTCTGGCCTCCCGCACGAATCTCAAGCTCCATGTATCGAGACAAGATTCCGATTCCTCTTGAGTCATGAAATACACCGGGAAAGTTCGTCTGCCGAGCTGCTCACATCTCACCACACGGTGATGGCCATCAATTAGGATATAGTCGTCAACGGCATACGCGGCGATTCCGGATTTGTCGGGGTCTACGTTGGGAACATGGTGCTCGTTGATGCAGTGGCCCAGTTTGATTTCGATCCGGCCATCGGGCAATTCGCGCCGCCGAGCGATGAAGCCCAGCAAAGAGCCGACAGGTTGTAGTACTGGGTGTCTGCCATCAGAGACGATTTGATGAGCCTTGCTCACGTCCCAGCTCACTGGTCCAGTATTGCAGAATTCAGGTCTCATCGTGGTCTCTATATTTGCCTCTTAACTGCTGCCGCCATTTTGATCAGGGTCTGCCTGACAGCCGTCCGTCGCAATCTGATGATCAGTCGGCAGGGCAGTGGGCATCGGTTCTCTATTGGTTACGTGCAAAGCTCCACATCTTGAACGGTAACGCGAGAAAGCGAGTCAGCCGAGTCGACGTTGTCGACTGATCACCGTTGCCTGCAGGTTCGAGAGGCTGCTCCACCTCGGTGGGAGCATTCGGCCGCGCCATCTTCCTCTGGCAGATCTGATAGAGCAGTTTCGCATCGGGATTGGCGTCGAGCACTCGGGTGAAGATACGAGCGTAATGGTCGGAGTACGGCGACTTGCTGGCGCCAGCAGCACTGAGGAGATCGCCGATCATTTTTGCCTTGTAGAGGGCGAGAGCGGAGTGAACCGCCTCGGCCGTCTTGATGATTCCGTCCGCCTCTGTGGGCGAACATAGAATCTCCAAGTCAGCCGAGCACGGCGCATCCCTCACCTGCACGCCACGGTGCGCGGCCACCGCCCTCAGGATCACTTCCTGATCGCTGTCCCGGATCCTTGTACGGACCTTTGTGCGGCTCATTACAGTGTCGCCTTGACCAGCCTTCTGATTCTCTCCTTGCTGCCTAGTCTTCGCCCGAGCCAACGCCTCGTGGCTAGCATGTGGAGGACGTTGGCGAGGCCGTGGGCCTTCTGCATTTCTGCCGACCTCCCTCCGGCTAAAGATCGCCAGGTGCAGGCGTCGGTTCTCGATCACCTTCCACTTAACGGGGAGATTTCCCAGTTAAGGACAGTTTCGGCAACGGAATAGTTTGTGAGAGATGAGGTTAGAATTTCGGCTAATCTGTTTTTGTCCACTTGGACACTGTCTGGACGGGAATCCCGGATGCGCCGACGCAGTAGGCTGTGGGCAATGGCGGTGACAGAGTAGGGTTGTCAAATGGTCGTTCTATATCCCTTCCAAGTTGACGTATTAGCCAGTGTTGTCTTAGCATAGGGGCAATCGACCGTCTTTGACCAAGAAACGCAATCTCGCAAAGTCGGTCTACGTTGGCTTTTATGGCAATTTGCCAAGTAGGCGATCATCACTTCGTTTGCTGTCAAGCCCTGATGCTGGGATCCCTTCTGGTGCTCGATGCGATCCGTCCGTCCCGGTGCCTCGCCATACCCTCCTTGAGCTTCAATATGTTTGGGTGGACCGAGGACGGTTTCGGCGAGTCCAATATCCAGCAAGAAGGCCTGCATCTTTCCATGAAGCTCTTCCGGATCGCTCTCCTGGGGAACGTATGGCCCAGGCAGATCAAACCGATAGCCATCAACATATTCGCACCCCTCTTGGATCGCTAGGCGGCAGTCTTCGAGCAGAGCATGAGCTGACTTGATCTGGTCGCCGGTTCTAGACACCGCAGACCAGCGCTCGGCGACGGCGGCAAGTATTACGAGGATGGTTTTTTTTGAAAGGTCATAGACACGGCCTTCTTCGGCGAGTTCATCCAGATGTCGCGTTTCTACCCCTGGAAGGTCAAAGATGCGGGCGATTTCGTCCTTCAGCCATTTGTTTAGCTCCTCGCGAAACGTCGACACTTCGAGCGTGTGAAGGTACCGCCTGTGTGTGTATGGATGAAGCTGGATCAAGTTCGCCCAGTTCTCCGCGCAGCTGAAGAACTGGAGCAGTTCAACTTGAGGGTGCTCCCCTAGGAACAGCAACTTAACTCGACCCTGCCTAATCTCATAGAGCACCTTTGGGAGAACAATAAGCCGCTCTTCGATGGTGGCGAAAGGAGAGACGGCCCCGTGAAAACCAAAAAGATCTTGGACGATTCTTTCGATGTTCAGTAGTCGCACACCCCACTGCCTGACATATCGCTGTCTGATGAAGCAATTGCGAATCTGCAAGAGGCGATCGCGATCACTGCCGTCCACGTAGCGTTTTGAACGTTCCGCATGCCACATGATCGGAGACAAAGTGGCTGGCGCGCGAGGCCGACTGATGACAACATCCCGCGGGCTCCCGAAAAAGGAACATAACAAGTCGATCTCAGCGTTTCGTTCCCCCCCAGAAAACGTAATTCTCCCCCCTTTCTCGTCGAGAGCATCCTGCACGTAGGCCTTGAACGATGGTTGAGGCACACGCAAAATGCTCTCGACAAGACACTGTAGAGCAGGGGAATTCCAATCCATGACCATCATCGTCAACTCCTCTTGATCTCGCAGCGATCCAATCTTTGTAGCCGTTTCGCAAGTACATTCTGTGCAAGAAATCAAGGGTACTGCAATTGGTTGGTGACCGACTGTCGAGTTTGGACTTTGCTTACGGGGAATCGCTACAGAGATAATCTAGTACTTCGTCGGCTACATTTATACTTGTCGCGCTTTCGAAGTTCTGCCATTGAGGTGCTCGATTATTCTCGAGCAGATATATGCTGCCATCACGACCTCGGCCGATATCGACACCTGCGATGGCGAGCCCATCTTGCTCAGCCTGCCTTCGCGCGAACTCCACGACCGATTCGTCCTCCACTTGTTCGAAACGAGCTCCAGTGGAGGCATTACCCGTCCCGTCAGAGTGGCACGGAATCTTGCGCACCACACCCAGGGGACGATTCCCCACAACGAGCACCCGGAATTCTGCTTCCAAGTCGATCATCTGCTGCACCAACAACACCTTTACCAATGGCTTGACATCAGCTTCGAAGAAGGTGGCAACATAACGTTCAGCGTCCCTCGGTCCATGAAGCCTCGCTATGCCCTGGCCCTGTTTGCCAAGATGCGGTTTTGCGATTAATGGAAACAGATCCTCCGCCTGGGCTATTTCCAGCAGCACTCGCGCTTGATCCAGTGAAAAAGCAATGAACGTCTCCGGCAAGCCGCCGCGCATAAAGCGTCTGCTGCTCGACAGGGCCTTGGAAGCCTCCTCTCCCGCAAAAACCTCAGGAGAATCGATTACCCGACATCCGATAGCGGCTAGCGTTAGTGCAAGTGTCGATATCTGCGTGTTTACACCGGTGACGCCACGAACGATTAAGTACGTCAAATCCGAAACGTCCTCCCCTTGATGGATTACTCGAGCCCGGTATTTACCCCTTCGATTCGAATAGTGGAGACCGATCCTGCGAGGATGAATGCAGAATGCATCGCCTAACCTCTGCCGGGCTGCCCGAAGGAGATCGCGGGTCTCATATCCGAAGCTATCTTCTCCACCTCCCCATCGAACAGCTATTTGTGCACTTACAATCGCAAGTCTCTTCATCTCTCCGATCCTAATCGATAAATCTCATTACTCTTCCGATATTTCCCAGTTGCCAGGTTTCAGGCCGCAATCATATCCAAGCGAACCGCTCGATTCAAGCGAAACAGCCTCTCTTGCCGCGATTCGTGCCTGCGTGGCTGCTCCATCGTGCCAATCCTGCCCCTGATGCCTCCGGGACAACGATTCCGGCCCCGCTTCCGCGCAGCGTCAACCCGTGCCCCACTGGAATCATCAACGTTTCGCTCGATCGCGATGGTCACTTACGCTGCACCAACGGCGGCGACACCGAATCGCCGAATCCGCTCCAGGATCGCTGCGAACAACTCATGCGGCACCGCGACTTCGGCCATCTGGAACGTCACGTACTTGGCGTGCCGAACGATTTTCGCACCGATCTTAATCAGCTTCTCGCGCAGCGTGGCCAGCGACCAGTGCTTCACAGACCGCGGTAGCGCCGACCGCCGCAGGAAGTTCCCGAGGTTGTACGCCAGCGCGAATAGTTGAAGCCGCGCCTGGTTGTGTTGCTAGGGGCACCTGGGACTGTGTCGAAGCGTTGGCGTCTTGGAAAGACACTTTGGATTAGTACGGTCTGGAATTCTGATCGTCTGGCCGGCTCTGTCATGATGCTCTGCCAGTTAACCCGGGGTGGCTGGACGAAGTTAGAACTTCCTTGCAGGACCTTGCGGATACGAATGTGCTTGATGGGCCTGAGGTTGCGTAGTCATCACGCTCGAAGCCGCCCCATTACCGAACGCAACGCCATTCTTGCCGGTGACCTGCTTCCCGGAGCTTGGTGCATTTCCGCGTCGATCGGCGGACGATCTATACCGGACTCGCCCGATTGCGCCAACAGCGGAAAGTCGGCCGGCAGCTCTTCCAACGCTGGCGGGATGCCCCACAGTAGCGCTTTGGGCACAAAGCGCCACTCCGCGATTGCAATGACCCGCGAAGCCAGCCGTTGCAGCGACGCCACAGAACGTCATCGTGGGTCCGGCGGCTTTGGCCAGAAAACCAAGGAAAAACCGAGCTGGCAAGGCCTCCTGGCTGTCGGCTCATCGCTGTTCTCCTTCATCTGTCGCCGCGTCCTCATCCAGGACCAGACCGGCGAAAGTGTGTCCCGGAACGAAGCCCGCAGGGACCCGAACTGATCGAGCCCCTGCGGGTAATCAAGCTGTCGGCCTTAAAAAACTTACTCGCACGGACCCCAGTTGGCCATCAGGATATCCACATCCGTATCATCGATGAAGTTGTCTCCGTTGAGATCGACCTTCCGGTCTCGCTGACCGTACTTGCCGAGGAGCATCGCTTAGGAGCTATTGCAAAACCGTGTACATGACATTTAACCATGAACCAATTTCCCATGACAGATCAGTGCTGCCG
>JACZTW010000096.1 GCA_022573485.1 Planctomycetota bacterium | reverse complement strand
CATGCCGACCTCGCGTTCGTTGATCCATTGGCGTTCATGATGGCGCACGAGCAGATCGGGGTGATACCTCTGCTCCTGGAAGTCTATCACGGGGGCCGGCCGACTTATCATTCGAAGATCTGGGTGCGCCGCGATTCCGGCCTTTCCAAACTCGGCGAGCTGGCGGGCAAGACGATCGCCTTTGCCGACCCGGTGGACATGTCCGGGTATCTGCTTCCTCGCGACATCTTCGAGCGGGAATCATTAATCGAGGGCGTTGCGAAACCCGACGGCGGGTTTTTCTCGCGGGTGTATTTTGCGGGCGGTGACGAGCAGGCTATGCGGGCCGTGTTTAACGGCTTCGTTGATGCAGCCGGCGTCAGTGAATACGCTTACTTGCTACTGCGACCCGAGGAGCGCGATCAGATCATTACGATCGGCCAGTCGATTGAGAGTCCCTCCCATTTGCTCATGGCTCGCCGGGGCCTTTCCGAGGTACTGAGGCGTACCATCCGGCAAGCCCTGGCCGCCCTGGACATCTCCAACGAACAGGACAAGCGAATCCTCGATAAGCTCTACGGCGTGCGCGGGTTCGTCGAGGCGAAGCTTACCGACTTCGCGCCCATCGCACCGATCGCGGCGCGATACGGTTTTATCAAACATCCCGGGAAGTTCATCACCGGTTCGGGAAGCGAGTAATGGCCGAGCGCAACGCCCCCGTCATTTTGGTTGAACACCTTCGCGTCAACTATGGTCGGCGCGTGGCACTATGCATCGACCAGTTGCGATTTGATCGTGGTGAGTGCGTCGGCATCATCGGGCCCTCCGGCGCGGGCAAGACCACGCTGCTTCGCGCGATCAAAGGGTATGTCCGCCCGTCTCGCGGAAAGATCGAAGTGCTCGGTCTGAACTGGTCCATGTGTGATCGGTTGGCACGACGGCGCGTCCAGCGACGAATCGGTCTGATCTTTCAGCAGTTCCACCTCGTGCCCCGCATGACCGTGCTCCAAAACGTATTGTGTGGACGCTTGGGGTCGACCCATCGCCTGAAGTCGCTTTTCGGGCGGTTTAGCGCGGAGGACAAGCAAATCGCCTGGCGGGCGATCTGTGAGGTGGGGCTCCAAGAGCAGGTTCACCAGCGGGCGGACACGCTCTCCGGGGGGCAGCAGCAACGCGTCGCCATCGCCCGCGTGGTTGCTCAGCAACCGGAGGTGATTCTCGCCGACGAACCGGTCAGCAATCTCGACCCCGTTCTGGGAGCAGAGGTTCTCACGTTATTAGTCGAGGTAACCAAGCACCATGACGCCACTCTGATTCTCAACCTTCATCAGCCCGCCCTCGCCAAGCGATTCGTAAATCGTGTGGTCGGGCTTCGCGACGGGAGGATTGTTTTCGACGACTTGCCGTCACGATTGACGGACGACCAACTTCAGGAGGTGTATCTTGGCTACGAGCCCACCCCACTCTATCGCGGCGATTCCTCGGCAGGCAAGCCGCTTGCAATGGTGGGCGCTTAGACTCGCCTGCATTCCGATCGCTTCGGTCGCGCTGGTGTGGTCATGGCGGGGGACTGAGTTTTCTCTCGGCGGTCTGGCATCAGGGGCGCCCGCCATCGTGGATTTCGTCAGCAGAATGATGCCACCGGACACGACCGGCGAAATACTAGCCATCGGTTGGCAATCAGCGCTGCTCACGCTGCAGACTGCGCTGCTGGGCACGGCCATCGGCGGACTCTTCGCTCTGATGCTGGGCCTTTTGGCGGCCAACAACCTCACGCCGGAGTGGGTTCATCACCCATTGAAGGTGCTGCTGGCCATCATGCGGTCGATTCCGGTGATTATCTTGGCACTGCTCTTCATCTGTGCTGTGGGACTGGGGCCGTTTCCAGGTGTGCTAGCCATCGCAATCCATTCGGTCGGAAACCTTGGCAAGCTGTTCGCCGACGAGTGTGAGACGGCCTTCGAAGGTGTGTGGGAAGCCATGGACAGCGCCGGGGCGAACTGGTGGCAAAAGGTTCGCTTCGCTGTTTGGCCTCAGGTGGCGCCTCAGATCGTCTCGCTCACGCTCTACCGCTTGGAGATGAACATACGCGAGTCGGCCGTCTTAGGCCTCGTGGGATGCGCGGGGATCGGATTCTACATCGAGCTGTATCGGCGTTCGTTCAACTACACGCGTGTCTGCACCATGGTGCTGGTTACCATGGCGATCGTACTGTGTGTCGATCAGCTCAGCGTGCAAATTCGCAAGCGTCTCACTTGATCTGGAAGAGCAACCCTTGGAACGACGAGACTCAAAACCGGGCAATAACCAGTTCGTCACGGGACCACCACTCGGCGGCGAGTCTCGAACCGCGCTGAGTTGTGGTCTCAGTTTTCGGTTGGGTCAACACCGTTCACGAGATGATCGACCTTGTGCGTCGAGGCGGTTCTCCCGGCCCGGCTGCGGGCAGCCCTAAGCCGGCACTTCAGCGAGTTCAAGCGGTTGGAACCTGCGCTTGACTTCTAAGTATAGCCTGTGCTACACTAATTAGCAAGTACTAGAATCAAGATTCTGTACGTCTTTAGAGGGAATGTATCGCGCAGATGCCAGCCCCGTAGGGGCTTAATGAGAATAGCCCAGTCCCGGCGCGCCGGGACTGGGATGCAAGAGTGCGCTTGAGCCAATGAGTCCCGTCGGGACGACTGAAGTGAAGTCGTCGAATGACTCTCTGACCGAGCGCCTCAGCCGTCCCTACGGGACTGAACCGTGGTCTTGGACCTGGAACCCCGCGATGAATCGCTGGGCTATTTTCAAATGCCCCTGCGGGACAATCAGACGCTAGACAGATAGAAGATTCTTGTGCTCTGGATTGCACGTTGGCTTTGATGGAAAGCAGTGGTATGAAACTTCGAAGATTTTGGGTCGTGGCGATGTTCGGTGTGGCGGTGGCCAGTATGGCGTGGCTGGTGCTGTCGGGCGCTGACAGTATGGCGGATGAGCAGACGATTGATTCCTACCCGTATCGAGTGGTCTGCACTACTGGAATGGTAACGGACATCGTACGGCAAGTAGCCGGCGAGAAGGCCGTCGTTGAGGGCCTCATCGGTGAGGGCGTAGACCCGCATCTCTACAGCGCTACGCGCGGCGACGTCGCCAAGCTGCTGCGGGCGGACATCATCATCTACAGCGGCTTGATGCTCGAAGGCAAAATGGCCGACGCGCTCATCAAGGTCGCGCGCAAGCGGTCGGTGTATGCCGTGACCGAACTGATCAACGAATCGCTCCTGCTCGAACCGCCGGAGTTCAAAGGTCATTTCGATCCGCACGTTTGGATGGACGTCTCGCTGTGGAAGAAATGCACGGAAATGGTGGCTCGGACTCTCGGCGAATTCGATCCGAAAAATGCTCAGTACTATCAGGCGAACTATACGCGCTACGCGCTGGAACTGGACAAGCTGCACGCCTATGCCAAGGAGGTGCTGGCGACGATCCCACCGCAGGTCGGAATTATGGTCACGGCCCACGACGCCTTCAATTACCTGGGCCGGCAGTATGGCCTGGAGGTCCGCGGCATCCAGGGCATCAGCACCGAGTCACAGGCCGGCATCGAGGACATCAACCAGATCGTGCAGCTCCTGGTTGATCGCAAAATCAAGGCCGTCTTCGTCGAAACTTCGGTTTCCCAGAAGAATGTCATGGCCCTTGTTGAAGGCGCGAAAGCTCAGGGGCACGAAGTGGCCATCGGGGGCCTGTTGTTTTCGGATGCCATGGGCAAACCCGGCAGTTATGAAGGCACCTACATTGGCATGATCGATCACAACGTTACGACCATTGCGCGCGCCCTGGGCGGATCAGCGCCCGAGCGCGGGATGCAAGGGAAACTGGCAGCGAATCGTTAGGACCGAGCGCGGTATCCAAGATCACGTGGATTGGTTCGATATGCAGGAGCACAACGCGGTTTGAGTAGGCTGCTAAGCGACGAAGTCATTTTGAGAGACCCTGTCGGTCCCGTGTCGTTTGGCAGTCCCTAGGTACCCAATACAGTAGTCGTGATTCAACCTCAAACACAACGCGTGACTCGTTCATCGTCCGATCATGACGCGGCGGTGCCCGTCTCGATTCACGACATGACGGTGGCCTATCATCGCAAGCCCGTCTTGTGGGACATTGATTACGCGGCGCCGGCGGGTCAATTGATCGGTATCATCGGGCCGAATGGTGCCGGCAAGACCACGCTGATCAAAGCATGTCTCGATTTGATTTCCAAGGCTTCGGGCAGCGTGCGGTTTTACGGCAAGGCTTATAAGGCGCAGCGCCGACTCGTTGGGTATGTTCCGCAGCGCGAGAGCGTTGACTGGGACTTCCCGGCCAGTGCGTTGGACGTCGTGACCATGGGCCGATATGGGCAGATTCCGTGGTGCCTGCCGCCGGGGCGGAAGCACAAAGAGGCGGCTCTGCACTGCCTGGATCAAGTCGGCATGGCGGACTATGCCAAGCGGCAAATCAGCAAACTCTCCGGTGGGCAGCAGCAGCGGGTGTTCTTGGCGCGGGCCCTGGCTCAGGACGCGCAGATCTACTTCATGGACGAGCCGTTTGCCGGTGTCGACGCCACGACGGAATCATCCATCGTGATGTTATTGCGGCAACTGAAGGACAAAGGCAAGACTGTATTGGTCGTGCATCACGATTTGCAAACCGTGCCGGAATATTTTGATCACGTTGTGCTGCTGAACATGCGCATCGTGGCCAGCGGCCCGACGGCGGAGACCTTCACGCGCGAGAATCTTCAAAAGACCTACGGCGGCCGACTGACGCTGCTGGACCGGGCGGCCCAGGCCATTGCTGACGGTGAAAAGCGATGACGCGTGCCCAGATCCAGGGAATGAACCGCGCGTCGTGGGGTCAAGTCGTTCGGGAATCCGCGCGGGCTAAAGCCCGCGGCTCATTGATTGTCTTCGGTGCGGCGTTTCTATTCACGCCTTCGTTATTCGCCCAGGCGCCGCAGTCGATTACGGACAACCGGACGGACTGGCCGACGATCGAGCAAGTCACGAATGTGCTGTTGTTGCGAAGCCACAACACGCGCGTCGTGGTCATCGGCACGACGTTGCTCGGCATCGCGGCGGGGGTCGTGGGGACCTTCGCCTATTTGCGCAAGCGGGCGCTCATGGGCGACGCGCTCAGTCACGCCACGCTTCCCGGCATTGCGATCGTATTCCTATGCACCGGAACCAAGAACCTGGCCCTGCTGATCAGCGGCGCCGCGGCATCCGGCGTGCTGGGCGTACTGACGGTGATCGCTATTCGGCGCTATTCGCGCATCAAAGAAGACGCTGCCATTGGCATCGTGTTGAGCGTGTTTTTCGGCGTCGGCATGGTGCTGTTCAGCATCATTCAGCAAATGCACACCGGCAATGCGGCCGGCTTGCAGTCGTTCATCTACGGCCAAACGGCGGCGCTGATTCAGCGCGACGCTTACTTGATCGGCGGCGCGGCGCTGGCCGTCGTGATCGGGATTGCGGCCCTGTTCAAAGAGTTTCGCGTGGTGTGCTTCGACGCTGAGTTCGCCGCGACGCAGGGCTGGCCCGTCACCGCCATTGATATTCTGATGATGGCTTTGGTCGTTCTGACGACCGTCATTGGGTTGCAGGCTGTCGGTTTGATTCTGATCGTGGCGCTGCTGATCATCCCGGCTGCCGCAGCGCGATTCTGGACCGATAACCTCTTGACCATGACGATCATCGCCGGCGTATTCGGGGCACTGAGCGGGTGGATTGGATCGATGATCAGCGCGCTGGCCGCTCGTCTGCCCGCAGGAGCAATCATTGTCATGACTGCCGGGGCGTTTTTCGTGGTCAGCATGTTCTTTGCGCCGCGGCGAGGCCTGAGCGCAGCTCTGCTCCGGAAATGGCTGCTCAACCGCCGCGTGGGTTATCAAAATCTCTTGCGTGCCCTGGCTGAGGTTGAGGAACAGTGCGGGGAGGGCTTTCGCGTCAAGCTGCACGACCTCAAATCGAAACGCAGTTGGAGCGAGCACATATTCAGGAAGACGCTCGACCGTGCCATTCGTCGCGGCGATGTCGGCGTGGGCGTTTCGAGCCAGGTACACCTTACTGCGACGGGTCGCGAAGACGCCAAGCGCGTGCTGCGCAACCACCGCCTGTGGGAAATGTATTTGATCAAGTACGCCGACATCGCTCCGTCGCACGTCGACCGCGATGCGGACGAAATCGAGCACGTGCTTTCCAGTGAACTCATACGGGAACTCGAAGAGGCGCTGGAGCAGGCGCTGCGCATTCCGCCGTCACCGCACGTGGAGCCGTCCACATGAGCGACTGGCAAAATGACATCGACGGTTGGATCGTGCTGGTGGGCGTGCTCAGCGCGTGTTCGTGTGCCCTGCTGGGGAACTTCCTGGTGCTGCGCCGCATGAGCCTCATGGGTGATGCGATCTCGCACGCCGTTTTGCCGGGGCTGGCGATCGCATTCATCATCTCGAACAGCCGGGCCTCGTTTCCCATGTTTCTCGGCGCCGTCGTCGTCGGAGTGCTGACCGCTTTGCTCACCGAAGTGATTCGGCGCCACGGCAAGGTCGAGCACGGCGCAGCCATGGGCGTGGTGTTCAGCTTGTTCTTTGCGCTGGGTTTGATCTTGATCCGCCGGGCGGTGGACCACGTCGATATCGACCCGGGCTGCGTGCTCTATGGCAACATTGCGCAGGTTCCGCTGGATGCCCTGGACGGAATCCCGCAGGCGGTTCTGAACCTGGCGGGCGTATTCCTGGCCAACGTGCTCTTCGTGGGTCTGTTCTACAAGGAATTGAGAATCTGCGCCTTCGATCCTGCGTTGGCGACCACTCTGGGCATCAATGCCTCGGTGATGCACTATGCACTGATGATCATGGTGGCCATCACCACGGTAGCGAACTTTGAATCGGTGGGCTCGGTTCTGGTGATCGCGATGCTGATTGTCCCGGCGGCGGCGGCGTATCTGCTGACGGATCGCCTGGGCATGATGATCGCTATCAGCCTGGTCATCGCGGCGGCTTCGGGCGTCGTGGGGCATATCTTCGCAGCCTTTGGGCCCGGCTGGCTCGGATTCGACCTCAGCGCCAACACCTCGGCGATGATGGCGGTGGTCGCGGGGCTGCTGCTGTTCGCAGCCCTGATGCTGTCGCCGCAATACGGCCTGATCAGCACAGCCTACCACCGCTGCAAGCTCTCTTTGCAGATCGTGCGCGAGGACATCCTCGGTTTGCTCTATCGCTGGCAAGAACTGAAGCCGGAAGGCTTGGCCGGAATGCCCCGACGCGACCTGCTGGACGCATTGGGTCACGGTTTGCTAACGCGCTGGGCGCTGCGTTCGCTTCGCCGACGCCGCGACGTACAATTCGCGCGCCACCAAGGCGCTGAACCCGCCATGGTGCTCAGCCAAGCAGGAATGGAGAAAGCCTCACGGCTGGTGCGCTCGCATCGGCTGTGGGAGACGTACCTCGCCAAGTATTTCCACCTGCCGCCGGACCATCTGCACCTGCCTGCCGAGCGCATGGAGCACTACATCACGCCCGCGATGCACGATGATTTGCACGAGCAACTCGAACACCCGACGGAAGATCCCCACGGCAAGGCCATCCCGCGCGAGTAGGACTGAGGACTGAGGACTGAGGACTGAGAATTGCGGAAGGAGAAACGCTCCGCTTCCGTCTATTTAGCCCTGGGCATGCCCGGGGTCCGCAGACCACGGAGTACCGAGTACTGGTCTCAGTTTTCGGTTGGGTCAACACCGTTTACGAGATGATCGACCTTGTGCGTCGAGACGGCGAGGACAATATACTTGCCCTTCTTGATCGCACGGACGTTATAAGTCGTACTGTGCGAACTGCGTTCATGCGTATAGTCACCGCCGGCTTTCTCCAGCGCAGCGGCGATATCCTTCATGATGCCGCGCTGGCTGCATTTGCCCACAATGAGCAGAACGGGCTTTCCGCAGCAGTTGAGTCGGATCTCAACGCGATCGGTGCCTGCATCGCAGGTGCGCATATTTCTCTGAATTATCGTGACCGCGTGGCCGGCGAGACGTCCGTCAATGATGGGAATCACGAGCCTGCAATCCAAAGCCGCAGCGGCGATCTCGTTGATCTCGTCGGCCGTGCAGCCCCGGCCTTCGGGGAACGGGAGGCAATCGGGCGAAAGCGTGTGCAACTCATCGACCGCCCACTGTGCGGGATGAGCGGCGACCGTACTGCCTGGCCAAACGCCCGGGATGATCAATATAATTGCGACGCACGCGGCCGCCGCCAGAAGCCACTTCGGCCTGATCTGAATGACCCGCCGCGCGGGTGCCAGGATCTGACGCTCGATCGCGGCCCAATTTACAAATGATTCCTCTCGGCGAAGCGCAGCGCCGATCAATTCATCCGCTCGGCGTTCCTTCTCGAAGCGCGCCCGGCACGGGGCGCAGGATTCCAGATGCTGGCTGACCTCGAACGTCTTGGTCGGATCCAGTTCGGAATCAAGATACGGACTGATCCACTTTCGCGTTTCCGGGCATCGCATTACGAAGTATCCTTGATCAATTTCTGCTCGACCGCCAAATCCGCGAGTTGCTCGCGTAGCTTCAGTCGAGCCCGGTAGACGTGGGACATCACGGTTCCCATGGGCATCGACAATAACGAAGAAATTTCTTTGTACGTAAAACCTTCCACAAGCCGCAGAAGCAGGCATTGCCGCTCATCGTTCCGCAACTCGCCGATGGCGCCGGCCAGCCGTTCATCAAGCGATTCCAGAATTCTCGCCGGGTCTTCCAGCACGCTGGCCCATGCGGACTCGCGCTCCAGAACGCCGTCCAAATTCTCGATTGGCACCGCCGAGCCATGCTTCCGATCGCGACTGGTCTTCTTGTTGAACGAGTAGATCGTGTTGATCAGGATCCGGAAAATCCAGGCCGAAAAGTTCGTACCCTTCTCAAAGCGGTGAAATTGGCGCCAAGCGGTCATGACAGCTTCCTGCACGATGTCCCCACCTTGCTCGCGATTCCAGGCGCTCCGCAGAGCATAGCGCTCGATCCTAACCTTGATGGGTTCGAGCAGAACGAGAAACTCTTGTGCCCGGTCCGCGCGGCCCGCCAAAGCTGACTCCTGGTCCCGATTGTTCAGGACTGCCATGAGATGTAGTCTACCCAGAGCAGTCGTTCGACTCAAAATAATGGTCGGCTGGGAATGCACCACGGTCGAGCAAGTCTTCAGTGCTTCCCAGTCCGACCACGTCGGCAGGCAGGCTTCACAACAAAACTACCGACTTGTCTGGAAGTTACATTCCACTGGACTGCACAGTTCATGCAGAATTCCGGGCGTTCTTGCGAAAACCCGAAAGTCTCACAACTTGTTTAATTGCAAGTGATTACGTCTGATCCAGGCCCGGAGGAGGTTCTATCCCATACCCGGCGGATCGGTGATGCGTGTGGCGGCGTGCCGGAACTGCTCCCGAAACTCGCTCGCCGGCATCTTGGCTTCGGCCGCCAGCCGCGCCAGAATACCCTCGTCGGCGAGATCCTGCGGCTCCAGCCGAATCATGTAGGCACGGGCGACCCGGTACGTGTCGGATGACACGTCCACCAGTCGCACGCGCGTGCGATTCGTCTCAGGATCAATGAGGTCCCCGAGCGGGACCGGACACAGATTGCCGTTGACCAGCGTGACCATGACGGCCGAGGGAATGTCACCGCTTCCGTTTTGCAGGAGGCGGATGCTGCCGTGCCCGAGGCTGCGGCAGTAGGCCATGTCGCCCGGTGTCGGATCGGCCGAGCGCAGCTCATAGCCCAGGTCGTGGGGAATAATGGTCATCGACTCACCCCGCGCGGCAAAGCGATCCTGGAGTTCCTTCCTCAGTAAATCGACCAGTGGTATCTCCGACAGGCGCGGGTGCCCGGCGGCATCGACGGGGACTTTCTTGCCCAGCATCCGTTCAAGTTCTTCGCGATCGCCCAAGCGATAGGCCAGCCCTTCCGCAATGACGGCCACGCCGTCCGGCCGACCCATGATGCGCCTCTTGAGCATGGCCCCTTCGAGCACGTCGGCGATGCACTGGATCGACGTGCGCTCGCCGAATTCCTCAGGAATCAGCGTGAGCGTGGCGCCGGCGGACTGGCCGATGCCCATCGCCAGCCAGCCGGCCGAGCGACCCATGGCCGACACCAGATACCACCGCCCGGTGGTCTTCGAGTCCTGCATCAGGTTTTTGACGATTTGTGTGCCCAAGAACCGAGCGCTGGCAAATCCGAACGTGGGGATGTCGTGTTCCAGCGGCAGGTCGTTGTCGATCGTCTTGGGAACGTGGACGATGCGGATCCGGCCATCAACGACTTCGGAAATGAACCGCGCACTGAGCATGGTGTCGTCCCCGCCGATGGTGATCAAGTGCGTGACGCCCATGCCGTCCAGATTGCGGACGGTTTGGTCGACTTTTGTTTTGTCCGCAGCGACGCGGGTCGAAGTCCGCAGCCGCTCGGCATCGAGCAGGTTCGTGCGGGCCGTTCGCAAGATCGATCCGCCGTCAAAATGAATACGGCTCACAGCCTCGATGTTCAGCGACACGGTGTGCTTCTCGGCGTCGAAATTCTCGGCAGACAGCCACCGCAGCCCTTCATACACGCCGAGCACCTCGAATCCCTGGTTGACGGCTTCGATCGTCGCGGCGCCGATGACCGCGTTGATTCCCGGCGCCGGTCCGCCGCCGACAATAATCGCCACTCGATTCGTGCTCATGTCCGATAACGCCTTTCTGATCAGTTCAATTCCGTCGCAGTCTGAGCGCCCGCACCGCCTCAATCATCGGCCACGCCCGCACGGCGCTTTACCCAGCGGCCCGGTTCCGCTCCTCCCAGACCACCGACGGAAAACCGCCTGCCGCGATCGCATGGCCGCTCCGTAGGTATTATTAGTGCCGCCGTGCCCGAAGTCCGCTAAATTGCGCAAATCAGGACTGGGGCAACGGTTTGGGGCTGAAAAAATGCCGGACAAACGCAGACACCGCGGCAAACACCCGCAGGACGATACCCTCTTCTCACCGGCCCGGCTTTCCGGATTGCGATCAGCCGCCGACGACCTGGCCTTGCTGCTGACACGCGGTTATGCCGAGAAGTCGGCGTTGAAACTGGTCGGCGATCGCTACGATCTGACCGCCCGCCAGCGGACCGCCGTCTGGCGATCGGCTTGCTCGGATCAAGCTCTTCAGCGCCGCCGATCCACGCGGGTCGCTCCGGACCGACTTTGCGGCGCTCGCCTCGGCGTCGACGGCTACAACCTGCTGATCACGGTGGAGAGCGCACTCTCGGGCGGGCTGGTGTTGATTGGCCGCGACGGCTGCTGCCGCGACCTGGCCAGCATCCACGGCACCTATCGCAAAGTTGAGGAGACCGAACCCGCGCTTCGGTTGATCTTCGACTGCCTCGCCGAACTGGCCCCGGCGCGAATCGACTGGTACCTCGATCGCCCGGTGTCCAACAGCGGCCGACTCAAAACCCTCATAGCCGATCTGCTTGAGCGGATGGCGGACACTCACGACCCCTGGCCCTCGACAATTTGGAACATTGAACTGGTCAACAACCCCGACGCCACGCTTTCGCAGTACGACGGCATCATCGCCAGCAGCGATTCGCTGGTTCTGGACAACTCCGGACAGTGGTCCAATCTGTCGGCGCACATCATCGCCGCCTGCATTCCGGGAGCCTGGATCGTGGATCTCAGCGTCACGGCAGCGGCTCGCTGAGGCTTCTCTCTGAGTCGCCGGCGAAAATCCGAGCCTACGCCGGGGCGGGGTCGACTCGAAGTCGAACGGTCCCGCGTTCCTTGGCGTTTGTAGCCCGTGGCTACTCTTGTTGTCCTCTTTCA
>JACZTW010000327.1 GCA_022573485.1 Planctomycetota bacterium | reverse complement strand
TGCTCATGAGGTTGTAGATGATCTGCTGAATCTTCCCGGCATCCGAGTGCATCGAAGGCGGATCATCCGGCAAGTCCAGATGAACGGCCAGGTTCTTTTTGTCGGCGAGCGGGCGGGTGAAGTCGACGACCGCCTGGCAAATGTCCGCGATCGGAAATGACGTGCGGTGCAGTCTCATCTTGCCCGCCTCGATCTTGGCCAGGTCCAGCAGGTTGTTGATCAAATCCAGCAACATGCGCCCGCTGGTCAGAATGTTGCTGCAGAATTTCTTGATTTTCTCCGGGTCGTAGGGCGTCGGCGAATCCGTGGCGTCGCGTAAGAGTTCCGCGAAGCCGACGATGGAGGTCAGCGGCGTGCGCAGTTCATGGCTGACGTTGGCCAGAAACTCGCCCTTGATTCGATTGGCCTCAAAGAGCGAGACGTTTATCTCCGCCAGTTCGCCGAGCTTGGCATCGAGCGACTTGTTCATCTTTCGGAGTTCGTCCTGCGATACGTTCAAATGCGCGAGCATATCGTTGAACGCGTCGCTCAATTCTTCGAACTCATCGCCGGTCTCGATTTCGCTGCGCAGTGACGTTTCGCCGGAGACAATCCGCTCCGCGACACTCCTGAGATCACGGACCGGCGAGAGAATGAGATACTGCATGATCAAGTAAAACACCACAATCGCGAGCAGCCCGGCTACGAAGGCCGCGCCCACCAGCACCATTTGGTAGAGATTCGTGTAACTCCAGATTTCTTCAGAGAGAGTGGTGACCGTGACGATTCCCAGGAATCCCGCCCGAGGATCGTCTTGCGAGGGATCACGGATCGCCAGGGCATAGCGCGTCAACGGTCCGTGGCCCGGTTCATTAACTGTTCGCTGGGCCTGGAATTCCTGCGGATTCGCGCAGAGCTGCAGGATGGCGTCGCGTTCGAAATCGTCCCAATCGGCGTGGGCCTCCTGTGGGCAGCCGCCGACGTACACGAGTTTCGGCGCCCGCGCCGTGAGTCCCAGCTCCCGCGAGATCGCCGGCCAGAACTCATCGACATCCGTCTGGACATCCGCCCAGTTGGCGATATGGAGTGCATACTGCGACTGCACGGTCAGCGCCGCCTGCTTGGCGAGGTTCGCGTTCAGCTCGCTCACCAGCGAGCCCATATAGACCCACGGTACCAGCAGCGCCGTGATGATGATGATCACCACTGCCACGCTGAAGAGCATCTGGCACTTCGTCGCCAGAGAAATGTAAAACAGCTTTCTCAGTCCCATTGGTCGATTCGAATTGACCCGGATTGGTGGTTCCGAATTCCTCGATCGTATGTGTTCGGCGTCTCCGTGCTAAGCCGTGGTCTTCAGGCCACGGACCGTTGTAGCGGTGAACTGCGAATGGTCCGGCCCCTGTCTTCGACCCCGCGGCTCAGACCCGAAGGGAAGGGCCCGGCTCAAGGAGGTTCAAGGCCGGATTTGGAGGCGAGCGAAACAACGCTCCCTCAACCGAACCATGAAGCCGGCAACAGAAAATCCCAGTACAACCACGCTCCCGTTGCCAGGCCGATCAGTGTGCCCACGATCAGCACACCCTTCACGGTCTGAATCAAAGCCATAAACCGCTGCCCCGCCGATGGGTCCTGGCTCATGTCGCTCAGCAGCTTGACCCGATCCCTGATCGAAGGATGTCGCCACCCCTTCTCGTCCACAGGAATGCCGTTCAGCGCCGCGACGCGTTTCAAAGCCATCGCAAACTCATCCGCCGCCGTCGCACACAACACACGGGAGCCGACAGGCCCACCTTCCGAGTGCATCAGACAAGGTTTGGAGCACTGCTCCGGCCCGGGCGTGATCGAATCAGCCCCGGCCATGTCCGCCTGATGTTCAAAGTAGTACGACAGCCAGCCGAACGCCACGCCCCAAATCCCCACGACGGCAAGCCCGACGATTATTTGAATGTAGTCAAAAGAAAGCCAGGCGAATGCAAAATGCCGCGCGACCCATCTCAAGACTTCCACCAGGCCGCCGGCGATCAGCATCGTCAGCGTCGCGAAAACAATGAAGAACGGAATGTGCCAGGAATTGATATGCCCGGCCTCATGGCCGAAAACCGCTTCGATGTGCTTGTCGTTCAACGACTCGAGCAGGCCGTCCGAAATCAGCACGTAACGCACCGGAGGAATGATGCCCATGACCGCCGCATTGACCACCATGCCGCGTGAGTGCCACAGCAGTATTTCCCGATACTTCACTTTCGTTTTTCGCGCGATGCGCTCGAGATTGCTTCGCAGTTCGCCGGCCGGCAGCGGCTCGGTATCCCAAATGAACCGCAGCATCACCGGGGCCACCAGAAACACGGCACATACCAGGATTCCCATCAGTGCGTCCGACGCCCACACCAACCCGCCGGTCGCTTCACGAAGCGGCCGCCGATAGTGATCAATAATGTCGTCGCCCACGATGATCAGCGTCATCGGAACCGCGATGGTCAGCAGTTGGTAGCGCACGTTGAAACTGAGGTACTGTCTCAAGCTCCAGACCGGGTGTACGCTGTGCCCCTGCGACAGCCGAGGGTTGAGGGCGACTTCGCGGATGGCCCGGTCGACGGGGTACTGCACGATCCAAATCACGATCATCGTGATAATGAACGGCGACAACACCAGCAGATCGACCAGGCCGAAGGTCGGCCCCTTGCCAAACAGGCCGCGAACCACGCCAGGCCAATCCGTCAAAATGAGATTGGCCACGAACACGCCCGCCATCACCAGCTGCAAAATCATCCCGTAATAATGATGCTCGTGTTGAGCATCATCGGGGTCGGAGGGATCCTTCGCCAGCGTCTTGAGCGTCCTGTGGGAGGTCCACATCGCCGCCGCCGCCAGCAGCACGATCTCCCCGAAGACGATCACCACGCTGACGCCGGGCGACAACCCCAGCTTGTTCATCGGGGCGCCCGAGTTGAACCACAACAGTGCGGCAAAAGCAATGATGACGATCAAGTGCATGCAGGCCGATCCAATCTCTCA
>JACZTW010000095.1 GCA_022573485.1 Planctomycetota bacterium | reverse complement strand
CCAGATAAGCCGCCGCTGCCGTCTCGCGGACGATCGCATTGGACATTGCGTACACTGTCTCAGCCGATTGATTCGCGAACACTGCTTCCGCACGTCGGACGCGTTCGTCGCTCGGCTCAATTCCGCATTTTTGGAGCCAACCCGCGCAGTCGCACTGCATTCTGTGATAATCACGCGTCCAGTCTTCGACGTCCTGCTCCGCAATCCGGGCGGACCAAAAGGCATCTTTCAGCGAGAAGTTGCCTTCGACATTGATAACGCCCGCGATGCGACCGGGAATCCGATCCGCTGCCAGCATCGCCACCGCCCCGCCCATGCTGTAGCCCAAAAGCCAGACAGTCTGATCCGGCAGCGCTCGGATCAGCCCGACCACGTGCTCCGCCTGACCAGCCAGTGTCAGTCCGCAAGTTGGCGCGCCGGCCCGTGAACCATATCCCAGCAGATCGGGCATCGCGACCCGCGTTTCGCCGATTCGCTCACCCGGATCGAAATAGTCCAGCGAACCGATCAGCCCGTGGATCATGACCAACATCGGCTTAGCCATTCCGTTTGTGCTCGCATCAAGTCGACAACATCGATCGAAGTATAATTGTCTTTCGCAGTCCACGCCGGTATGGTCACGGATTTCCATTCAATACTCTATGTCAAGGAAAAGCCAGGTGCAAAAGACTGGAAAACGCAGGCGCCGCGAAGTCAACGCGAGCCTGGTCCTCATCGCCTTGACGGTTTTGCTCGGCACCGCGCTGACATGGCTGGCGATCACCCCGAATCGCACGACACGTCAGACACGCGATGGTTCCAGTATTGTCCCTGTACCGGTGGGGGACCTTGTGCTCTACCGGAACCCGGACTTGCCGATCCAACAGAGAGTTGACGACCTCATATCAAGAATGACTTTGGGGGAGAAGCTGTCGCAACTGGTCAGCAATTCGCCCGCGATCGAGCGGCTGGACATTCCCAAATACAATTGGTGGACTGAGGGCCTCCACGGTGTCAAGGGTCCGCTGGCCGGCGCGTCCACAACCGCGTTTCCGCAGGCGATCGGAATGGCTGCCACGTGGGATACGGATCTGATCCAACGAGTAGCGGACGCCATCGCCGAAGAAGCCAGGGCACTGCATCACTTCTACGCGAGGGCCGGCCGACGCTCCAAGAGTACCGGTTTGACGCTGTGGGCGCCCAACATCAACATCTTTCGCGATCCAAGATGGGGACGCGGGCAGGAAACTTATGGAGAAGACCCCTATCTCACCTCGCGCTTGGGTGTGGCCTATGTGCGAGGGCTACAGGGCAAAGATCCACGCTATCTCAAGACCATCGCGACGCCCAAGCACTTTGCGGTCCACAGCGGGCCCGAAGTGGGTCGTCATGGTTTCAACGCCACGGCGAACGAGAGGGACTTGAGAGAAACCTACCTTCCGGCGTTCCGAGCGTGCGTCATCGAGGGCCAAGCCTATTCAGTGATGTGTGCGTACAACGCCTTGAACGGATCACCTTGCTGCGGGAGCGAGAGGCTACTCACGAAGATCCTGAGATCGGAGTGGGGGTTCGAGGGTTGTGTCGTTGCGGACTGCGGTGCCGTTGACGAAATGCGGGAGGATCACGGAGCGGTGGAGACCGAAGCAGCCGCAGCCGCGCTGGCCACGCTGTCAGGCTGTGATTTGGCGTGCTATTGGGGGCCGCACTCGGCGTGGCGAAGAGCTGTCGAACAAGGGCTGCTCACCGAGACCGACATCGATCGAGCCCTTGAACGTGTGCTCAAGGTTCGTTTTCGACTCGGCCTGTTCGACCCGCTTGAGATCGTGCCCTATGCCCAGATTCCAGAAGATGTGCTCGACTGTCGGGCTCACCGGAACTTGGCCCTTCGCACGGCTCGAGAATCGATCGTCTTACTCAAGAATGATGCCGGGACTCTGCCGCTTTCCAAAACCCTGCGGTCGATCGCGGTGATCGGACCGAACGCGGACGATCCCGGCAACGCACTGCTGGGCAGCTACCACAGCCAACCCGAGCACAGAGTCACTCCGCTGGAGGGCATTCGCAGCGCCGTTGGATCGGCGACCGAGGTATCGTACGCAGTAGGGTGCCCACGTGTGCAGGTGGATCAAAGCGAGTCCTCCACGCTAATGCTGGAGCAAAACATCGCAGAGGCTGCTCGCCTGGCCAGTCGAGCCGACATCGTAATTCTCTGCCTGGGACTGTCCACGCGTGATGAAGGATTCGAGGGAACTCCCGGCTTGGAAGGCGAGGAAATGGGAACGGACGTGCCCGGTTTTTCCGGGGGCGATCGGACCGACTTGAGACTCCCAGCTTCGCAGGACCGATTGCTGCGGGCGCTCCATTCTACGGGTAAACCGATCGTGCTCGTACTGCTCAATGGCAGCGCGTTGGCGGTGAATTGGGCCGACCGGCACTGCCCCGCGATTCTGGAGGCTTGGTATCCCGGGCAAGAGGGCGGCACCGCCATCGCGGAGGTGCTCTTCGGCGACTATAACCCCGCCGGCCGACTGCCCATCACTTTCTACCGCAGCGTCGATGATCTGCCTCCGTATCCGGAATACAGTATGTCCGGCAGGACCTATCGCTACTTCGAGGGCGAGGTGCTCTATGCTTTTGGGCACGGCCTGAGCTACACGCAGTTCCAATACAGCAGCCTCTCCATTCAACCCAATCGCATCCAATCGGGCGAGAGGATTGTCGTCGCGGTCACGGTACAGAACGTCGGCACACGCGCGGGAGATGAGGTCGTCCAGCTTTATTTGACAGACCTCGAAGCGAGCGCGCCAGTTCCGATAAGGTCTCTGCAAGGCTTCCGGCGCGTGCATCTGGAGCCCGGCGAGCAGAAGCACATTGTCTTTGAACTTGCGCCGCGTCAAATGTCGTTGATCAATTCGGATATGCAGCGAGTGATCGAGCCCGGCGCATTCGAAGTTTCCGTGGGCGGGAAACAACCGGGGGTTCGCGGCTCGATTGATGCGGCGAGCACCGAAATGGCGGTCGGTCGGTTTGAGTTATGGGGCGAGGTGCTTGAAGTCGATTGACGACACAGTCGTAATGGGGATCGCGTGTGCAGCGTGCTTGTACCACGGGCACAAGTACTCGGCAACATCAGATCAGTATCGCGGTGGATCGATCTTTCAGTAAGGATGAAGACAAGGCACTCTGTTGCAGGAGTGATTATAATTCAGTAGGCAACTGAAACGAATCAGCCCCAGGAGGCGGAGCGGCGATGGAGTCAAGAGAAGAATTCGACGTCGTGACGGGGTCATTCGGCTACACGGGCAAATATGTGACTCAGCGGTTGCTGGCTGCGGGTCGCACGGTCAGGACACTGACCAGCCGCCCGCAATCCGACAGCCCGTTCGGCGCTGCCGTGCAGGCCGATCCCTTCCACTTCGACCAGCCCGCCAAACTGACCGAGGCTCTGCGCGGGGCGAGAACGGTTTACAACACGTACTGGGTCCGCTTCTGCCACGGCAGGACGACCTTCGACACCGCCGTCGAGAATACACGTACGCTCATCCGCTGTGCCCGTGAGGCCGGAGTGAAGCGATTCGTCCACGTCAGCATCACCCACGCCTCCGCCGATTCACCACTGCCATATTTCCAGGGCAAAGGCATTCTGGAAGAGACGATCAAGCAATCCGGGTTGTCGTATGCGATCGTTCGGCCCGCCGTGGTCTTCGGCCCGGAGGACATTCTGATTAACAACATTGCCTGGCTGCTGCGAAAACTGCCGATCTTCGGAATTCCCGGTTCCGGTGAATATCGCCTGCAACCGATCCTCGTGGACGACTTGGCTGACATCATGGTCGGTGCTGGAGCATCGCACGCCAACACCATCGTTGATGCTGTCGGTCCGGATATCTTCACCTTCGAGGAAATGGTTCGGCTGATCCGCGATCGGATCGGCGGCCGGGCACACATTCTTCACATGCATCCTGGACTCGCGCTGCTGATCGCCCGGGTCCTGGGGCGGGTGGTCGGCGACGTCATGCTGACGAAAGAAGAATTAGACGGTTTGATGTCCAGCCTGCTGATTTCCAATCATCCCGCGACCGGCACTGTCCGTCTGGGCGATTGGCTGGCCGATCACGCTGCTGGGCTGGGTTCGAGGTACAGCTCCGAACTGCGGCGACACTACAGCACGTCGCCCGTACATTGACTGCCGAGGCAAAAAAAAGGCGACAGTCGGCTCGTTGCCGGCTGCCGCCTTTCGCCTACGGTCTGCGCTTTCCTGCTCCTGCTTACTGTCTCCTGCCTGCCGCCTACGGTATTACGATCTCGGGTGAGCGTCGTCGTAGGTCTGCTTGATCTTCTTGTTGATCAATTGCGTGTACGTTTGCGTGGTCGAGATGGACTGATGGCCGAGCAATTCCTGCACGCTGCGCAGATCGGCTCCGTTGTTGAGCATGTGCGTCGCGAAGCTGTGCCGCAGCGTGTGCGGACTGATGGTCGGATCCAGGCCCGCCTCGAGCAAGTACTTGTCCAGCTTGCGGCGCACACTGCGCGTGCTCAGTCGCCGGCCGTGTTTGTTGATGAACAGCGTCTCTTGATCAAATTGCGAGGCCCGCGGATCCTTGTTGCGAATTTCCATGAACCGGCGGAGGGCGGACAGCGCGGACGGCGATACGGGCGAGATTCGCTCTTTCCTGCCCTTGCCGCGAACGCGAATGCACTCGCCCATGAAATCGACGTCGGCGACCCCCAGATCGACCAGTTCGCTGACCCGAACGCCGGTGGAGAACATCACTTCCAGCATGGCCCGATCACGCGAGCCGAGCAGCGTGGTGTCGTCCGGCGCTTGCAACAGCTTGAGAATCTGGTCCAGCTCCAGATACCTGGGCAGGCGCTTCTCTTGCTTGGGCGTGCGGATCGAGGTCAGCGGGTTGTTGCTGACGTAGCCGCGCCGCAAACAGAACTTGTAAAAGCTCCGCAGGGTCGCCAGCTTCCGGGCTGTCGTCGATTTGGAATAGTCCTTGGAATCGAGAAACATCAGGAAGCGGCGGACTTCTTCCGGGTCCATTTTCAGCAACGCCTGCTGCACTGTACTCAGCGTCGCCGTGGCGGTTGCGGTGGCCGTCGTCGAGGGAGAAGCGGGCGCGCCTCCCCCGAGGGGCACACTGACCCGTGTCGCCGTATCAATCGATCCGGCGCTCGAACCGTCCGCACTCAGGAACTCGCAGAACTGCCGAAGATCGGCCGAATAGCACTTGGCGGTATGCGGCGAGAAGTGCCTCTCGAAATTCAAGTAGTTCAAGAATTCGTCAACAATGGGTGGGTTTTCGTTCATCATATCTGTTCTATTCTTCGGCGAAAACCCGTAGCGGCGATGGAGCCGACTACGCTTCCAGTTAAGAAGCTATCCCTATTCCAGGGGACAGCGCCACTTCTGGTTCTTTCCCGCAGGCTACGACGAGCTGATCTCGTCCATTTCCTTTTCCAGACGACGCCCCATTTGATAGCTCAGGACGGCGGCATCGAACCAGTCGAAATCACGTCGCTCGTCAGCGGCCAGCGTCGCGAAGGCCTGAATGACTTCCGCCTCATTGCCGACCCGGTAGCGAAAGACAAACCGCTCCGGACCTTTGAGCAGGGACAACTGCCGCGTGACGCTCATGGCTGCTCTACCTCATTTTGTCGTTCACGCAGGGCGACAACCTGAGTTACTTCTTGACGAATTAGCTCGCGGGTCGTCACCGCACAGCAAAATCGCCAGAAATTCTCCTGAGACGCCACAAACTTCCGCCAGCCGTAGGGACTGTCTTCGGCGTTGCGCCGCAGGGCGAATCGCCGGATCTCCCTCTGGACCGCCTCGTCCGAGCTGTTGAACACGCGGTGGTATTCAGCCCGCGGCAGCTCTAAATACGCCCCCGCTTCGAAGGGCGACGCCTGCCGCGAAGCCGCTACGGGATCAAACCCGCCGGCCTGCTCGGGGCCGATGCCGTAAAGCTGAGCGGTCAGCCCCATAACCGGCGGAAGGTAGGGGTCGTATTCCGTCACCGCGAAGACCACGATGCCGTCCGCTCCCACCCGCTCCATGACCTTCAACGCATGAGCGGGCGATTCGATTCGTTCCTTGCCCTCCGCCGCCAATTGGGCCAGCACGCGATTGAGTGGAATCACCCGCACACCAGGCCACTGGGCGAGTTCGCTGGCCATCAGGTCTGCGAGCCGCAGCGGATCAAAATCCTGCGAACCGCTGTGATTCAGCGCCGGCGCTACGGCAATGGCCATCCGATGATCGACGTCCGCGAGCGTCAATTTATGCCGCACGCAGCCGCTGCCCACGATCAATAGGCCGAGCGCGCTGACCCAGAAGTATCCGGTTTTTCGGATCATCCATGATCCCTGTGAATAGCCGCTTCTGCATCCAGTCCGCGGCACGGCGACCCGCCGCGGCGGGCTTCAAATTCCTGCTTCCGCCCTGGTCCAGCGACTCGAATCGTCTACTCTTCGTCTCGGTCGGCCGGATGGCCAACGGTCTCAACGCGCGAGTCGTCTCGACCCCACATCACTTCGTTGGCCCGCACTTCATCACTGCGGCTGAACGAATCGTTACGCGGCCGCTCCTGGGCAGCCATCGGCGCACGCAGCGGAATGACGGACCAAATGCTTTCGTTGTCGCCGTAGCTCCTGCGACCACTCGTGAAATAGATCCGCCCCAATTTCGACCAAGTGGGTGCATAGTTGGCGCCAACCTGGTCGGTCAGCCGCACCTTGGCGCGACCGTCGATGTCCACCATCCAAATATCGCCTCGCTGCAAGGGGTTTTGCTCCCCTTCGGAGATTTGGGCCACGTTCTCGACCGCGCAGTAGCTGATCTGGGTCTCGTCCGGGCTCCAGGTCGGCAGGATCATGGCGTGCTGAGGGCTGGACAGAATCTCGGTCGGCATACGCGGTTCGCCGTTCACCAGCTTCAGGGTCCACAGACTGAACCATCGCGTGCCCCGGCGACGGGCGCGCTGGTAGAGAATCGTGTCGCTGCTGGGCGCCCATTCGGGGAACAGGCCGTAACCGATGAATTTCTTGACCGCGCCGGCTTCGGCCGATGCCAGCCACAGTTCCCACTGACCGCCGCGCTCTGCCATGCTGCAGAACACCAGTTGCTTGCCGTCCGGCGACCACGTCGGATGAACCTCGTGGCCCCCACTGCTGGTGACCTGGACCGCCTGCTGGCCGTCGAGGTTGATCAGCCAAATGTCCCAGTTGCCGGTCCGATCGCTGGCGAAGGCCACCCGTCGGCCGTCGGGGCTGAAGCACGGCTGCACGTCCGACCCTGGATCACTGGTCAACTGCACCACCGCCACGCCGTCCACGTCTTTGTAGTAAATGTCCGGGCTCATCGAATGGCGCGTCGAGGCGAAGATCATCCGCTTGCCGTCGCGGCTCATCGAGGGATCGAAATCGCTGCCTTCGGAGGGGTAGCTGTGTTGTCGGAGCGAGATGGCCGCACGCGATTCAAACTCGTAGGTCGGCACGCCGGGGATCTCGCCGAACAGCGTCATTTGCGGATCGCCGGCTGCCACAAGCGTCGGCCTCGGGGGCACGGGCGGATAATACTCAACCGGGCTGACCGGCTCGGATTCGACGACCACGATTCGCTCGCACCCGGTGTACAAGCACAACGTCGCAATCAGCGCGATCCCGCCGTACATCAAGGTCTTGATATTCTCTTTGGCGAACAAGGTGGATTCTCCTCTGCAAAGACCCTCGAACTATGGCGTTTCGCGGGGCCTCGGACATGCGAAACGGAGCGTGCGGGCCCGCATTATTTCCTGCTCCCGTATCGGTCGCAGGCCAAGGCCCGAATAGCTAATAGAAAAACTTCATACTCGCGTGTCCGATAATCTATGACCCCTATCGTCAGGACACCGGCGGCGCCTATACGTCATTGGCCAGGACCGATAACCGCGCACAAGACACCGCAGATCTTGCGCGACGACCGGCGAAAACTGCGCATCGGTGACACAACGCGAGTGGATAGAAGAGTGATCGCCGACCGCCGCCAACGCGATGGCTGATCCCAGTACGAGCAGGTCAATTTCACAATCGGGCCGGACCGGGCTCGGACATTTCACCGCAGAGCACGCAGAGGCCGCAGAGACGTGACAGAAAAAAACTTGGCGAAGCTGACACAAGGCGACGGGGGATACTTGCTGTCAAAGCAAACCGGCGCGTGTTCGGCCTCAACTTCTTTGTCAACAACACTCTGCGCTCTCAGCATTGCAAACGGTCGATTTCTTCGCGCGCCGCGCAGATTTCCAACGCAGATGCCCGCAACCCCGGGTTCACAGATCGGCTTTCCTCAACGGGCTACTCGTTACTCGCTACTGGTTACTGGCTACTGAGTACTGACTACTTTGGCTGCGGCCGAAGGCCGCGCTAAGGTCTCTGCGGTAAGAATTGCTTGGGCTAAGCGTTCGCCGGATCGGCGATGATGAGTTCGTTAAGAGATGAAATAACACGGTCGGCGTGGCCCAATTTTTCACGTGAATGAGAGCCTGCCAGAGCGACAACCACCATCCCGGCGGCTTTGCCGGCCTCGACCCCCGCCGGAGCATCCTCGATGACCAGGCAATCGCCGGGCAACACGCCGAGCCGGCTGGCGGCGGTCAGGAACACCGTCGGATCGGGTTTGCCGACCGAGACATCCTCGCTGCTGACGATGACCCCGAACAGTTCCGCAATGCCCATCTCACTCAGCGCCAGATCGATATTCGCCCGCGGCGTGGACGAGCCGACGGCCAACTGATAGCCGCCGGCACGGTAATGCCGCACAAGTTCGACCGCGCCCTCGCTGACCGGCACTTTCCCCCGCACAAGATCGCGATACATTTCCTCTTTGCGAGCCCCCAACCGCCGGACCTCCTCCGGCGTGCGGTCATCGCCGAAGAGGATGGGTACAATATCGCGGTTCTGTCGCCCGAAGACCGCCCCGACGGCACGATCGCTGACCTCCATGCCCAATTCAGCCCCGAGCGCCCGCCAACTTTCCCGGTGCGCAGGCCCCGAGTCAATCAGCACGCCGTCCAAATCAAAAATAACCGCACAAATCGCCATTTGTTCACTCAGCGCTCAGTGGTCCGCAGGACCCCGGGCATGCCCGGGGCTAAATAGCCGAAGGCGGAGTATTTCTCGTTCTGCAATCCACAATCCGAAATCCGAATTCCGCAATTCTCAGCACTCAGTCCTGACTCTTCGTCGCTGGGCGGCCGATGGGGTAGTGCTCGAAGCCGTAGCGACGCATCATGGCTGAGTCGTACAAGTTGCGGCCGTCGAAGATGATCGGCTGTTTCAGCAGTTCCGCCAGCCGTTTGAAGTCCGGGCTGCGGAACTCGTTCCACTCGGTCACTACGACCAGCGCATCCGCGCCCTCGGCTGCTTTGTAGGCTTCGTCGCTGATGACGAACTTCTCTCCGTATAAGGCCTTCACGTTACTCAGCGCACGCGGGTCATGTACGCGCAGTTTTGCGCCGGCTTCCAGCAAGCGATCGATGAGCACGAGGGCGGGCGCTTCACGAATGTCATCCGTGTTGGGCTTGAAGGCCACACCCCACAAGGCCACTTGCAACCCTTTCAGTCGGCCGTCAAACCGCTGCGCGATCTTATCGAAGAGCACATTCTTCTGCCGTTCGTTGACGGCGTGCACACTGTCGAGCAGCTCTGCCTCATACCCCACGGCGCGAGCAAACGAGGCCACCGCCTGCACGTCTTTCGGAAAGCAACTGCCGCCGTAGCCGCAGCCGGGATAGAGAAACTGAAACCCGATCCGTGCGTCGGTACCCATGCCGGTGCGTACCTCGTTGACGTCGATGCCCAACCGATCGCAGATGTTGGCAATTTCGTTGATGAAGCTGATGCGCGTCGCCAGGCAAGCGTTGGCCGCGTACTTGGTCATCTCCGACGCCCGCCGGCTCATAATCAGGATCGGCCGCTGGTTGCGCACATACGGCAAGTACAATTGCCGCACAATCTCCGCCGCCTCAGGATCGTCCGCGCCAATCACCACGCGGTCCGGCCGAAGGAAATCGTCGATGGCAGACCCTTCCTTGAGGAACTCCGGATTGCTCACCACCGTAACATCGTGACCGGCTGTGCGCCGCATCAGTTCTTCGAGCATTTCGCACGTGCCCACCGGCACCGTGCTCTTGACGGCTACGATCGCACCCTGATCCAGCGCGCCCGCCAATTCGACGGCCACATTCTTCAGAATCGTAAGGTCGGCCGACCCGTCCGCTTTCGGCGGAGTGCCCACGGCAATGAAAACCACCTCCGCCTGCCGAACGCCTTCCGCCAGATCGGTGGTGAATCGCAAACGGCCGGCGCGCAGATTATTCTGCAGCATCTCGGTCAGGCCTGGCTCGTAGATCGTACACTGGCCTCCGCTCAAATCTTCAACTTTGCGCGCATCGATGTCCACGCCGACGACATGATTACCCGTGTCCGCCAGACACACGCCGGTCACCAGGCCCACGTATCCACTGCCAATAACGCTGATCTGCATCGCGATCTCCTATCGCCGGAATCTTACCTGCCAGACATGACGCTCACAACCTTGATCACTCCCAGAAGAACTCCCCAACTCCTGAACTCCTAAACTCCCAACACTTCTCGCATGGGCGCGAATTTGAAAGTCCGGAAGATGTCCGCCAGACGCCGTCTGATGAAACATCGAAACAGCGATTGCGTCAGCGCAGTCTTTCGGCCGAAGCGCCACCCGGCACGTTCGAGTTCGGACACTTCGCAGACATCCAGTTCATAGGGATGCATATACACCACCGCCGGCTGCCCTTGCCGATGTGCTTGCCGGACAGCCGCCTTCAGGAAGCAGGCCGGCAGCAACCGCAAATACCCCCCGCCGCACACCGGCCAGCGCCGACCCGCAAAGGCCAGCGTCGTCATTGGAAACTCGATCAAGTCAGGCTTCGGGCTTCGGGCTTCAGGCTTCCCGACGGCAGCCGGCACACCGGCTTCTCCCGCAGTCAACCAATCTTCCCAATTGAACGGGAATGCGGGCGCGCCGGCAATGCCGTAACGCGACCCGCGGATTGGAAAAATGCTCGACGAGTACTTGAACCCCAATTCCGCCAGTATCGGCCCGGCCCACAGCGACTGCCGAGTGATCGAGAACGCCGGCGCACGATAGCCGACCGGCGCAGCTCCGGTTTGTTCACCGATGAGGTCCACGCTTCGCCGCACATCCTCGCGAAACGATTCCGGCGTCATGCTGTATACCAGATCGTGCCCGTAGCCGTGGCTGGCGATCTCGTGTCCGCAGGCGGCCACACGCGGGAGAAGTTCGGGGAACTTCTCGCACACTTTGCCCAGCGCGAAGAACGTCGCCTTGACGTTGTGCCGCTCCAGCAGCGCCAACATGCGTTCGACGTTGCCCACCACGCGAGACGTAATCGGCGTCTCCCCGCCGAGCAGGCCATGCGCCCAATCGTCCAGCTCGATTGTGAAGGCATTGACCACAATCGCGCCCCCATAACCCGCACAAGCCCGTACCGCATGTCGCCGATCTTACCGGCTCCACACGCCGTGAGCGATGAAGTTCCTGCCGTCTTTCAGTTCGTCAATCAGACCCAAGGTTTTATTAAACTCGATAAGCAAGCCCTTGTCAGAAATGCGACGTGGGCCGAGCGCCCTGAGCATCTGAACTTTCGTGTCGGCGCTGAGACGCATGGTTACCATGCGGCCTTCGTCTTCTTCAAGGCTGAGAAAAAACCAGATTGTGTCCTCTAGTGCGGCCTCAAGTTTTGACCACAATACGATGACGCGGCCAATCAGGTCAATTTGCCCGTCAGAAATCTCTGGCTCGACGTGTTGATCGGGGCGTAACTTTTGGACTGGCGGCTTTTGTGTCATAGTGTGTCTCCATGAATTCAAGGTCCGGAAACGACGGATTTA
>JACZTW010000094.1 GCA_022573485.1 Planctomycetota bacterium | reverse complement strand
TCGCGTTCCCCGCCCGCCTCGGCCGGGGTGTAGCTGCCGACCGCCACCCAGATCTGAGCGTCGGAACTCGCCAGGGCCAGCGCGGTTTGCAAGTCTGGGCAGGCGTCGGCCCAACTGGTGCAGCCGTTGCCGGGAGTTCCGTCGTCATCAACGAACCAGGTGGTCTGGGCACGGGCGGAGCCCGGCGCTAGAAACAACCCGACCGCCATGGCCAATGCCGCGACTATGCTGTTTGTGTTGGTCATCGATCGCCTCTCCGCACAGGCCTGATAGCAGCAGCTGCGCGACATTCGATTTCGATCAAGCCCCTTGAACTGAGGATCTCATCATAGCATATTCGCTCGCCAAAATACATTCGTCTCATAGTTCCGCTTCGCTCCGGCGCTTCAAGCGGCGTCACTTGTAACATCTTCTTCCCGCAGGAGTTACGAGAGGCCGGGTGGCCCATGTTCTTTTGAACATGGGGGACATGAATCGAACGGTAGAGGATGATCAGAATTCGGGTTCCCCAGGTTGAGACAACCTGGGCCACGCTGCCAATTGGGCTCGCAAGGACTTCATGGTTTGATTGGGTGCCGGTGTGGTATAATACGTGGGTCGAAGGAGTGTCGATATGACCAACGAATTTACCGGGGTCTTTGAGCGAGAGGGCGAGTGGTTCATCGGCTATTGCCCGGAGATCGCCGGCGCCAACGGCCAGGGCAGGACAATCGACGAGTGCCGAGAGAGCCTGGCGGCCGCCATCAAACTGATTCTTGAGGACCCGGTGCCCTAAGTTCGCGGGACGCTTCATTCCGCGAGGCCGGGCCGTTGAAGGTCGGAGATTTGTCGCCTTTGGCGAACTCACAACGCATTCAAAAGGTCTTGGCTGCGGCGGGTTATGGCTCGCGGCGGGGGTGCGAGGACTTGGTGCGCGAAGGGCACGTTCAAGTCAACGGCACCTACGTGCGTAAGCTGCCGGTGCTGGTCGATCCCGAGGCGGACGACATTCGCATCGATGGCCGGCGACTCAAGAAAGCCAAGCTGGTCTACTATCTGCTGCACAAGCCGAAGGGTGTGCTTTGTACGAACAGCGATCCTGCGGGGCGCATGCGGGCGATCGACCTGCTGCCCGGCGTGCGGCAGCGGGTCTACCCCGTAGGGCGGCTCGATGCGAACAGTACGGGCTTGCTGCTGATGACCAACGACGGCGAACTGGCTGACTTGCTGACGCATCCACGCTACGGCATCGAGAAGACCTATCAAGCGACGGTGGCAGGCCGTATTTCCAGTGCCGCGATCGAGAAGCTCAAGAAAGGCGTGTGGCTCGCAGAAGCCAAGACGCAGCCGGGCAGGGTCAAAGTGCTTCGTCGCGGTCGCGACGACAGCATTCTGGAGATCAAAATCCGCGAAGGCCGCAATCGGCATATCCGCCGCGTGCTGGCGCGGCTGGGGCATAAGGTTCTGAGGTTGAAACGCACGCGCATCGGCAGGTTGGGCATGCGCGGCCTGGGGCTGGGCAACTTTCGCCTGCTGACAAATCAGGAAGTTTCGGAACTTAGGAAACTCGCCGCGTCCAAAGCGCAGCCGAGAAGTGATTCGCGCGTCAAACGAGCTTCATGACGACGGCGACCGCCGGCACCAAGACCACAACCGCGAGCAGCCCCCAGCGCAGCTTCGATATTGCAGCAGCGCGCCGGATTTCCTCGCCGATCAGGAAGATGCCCCGGGGGAACAGATACGGCAACACCACCAGCGCGAAAAATAGCCCCAGCAGACTGATGATGCCGAATTCAAACATTGATCGCGTCGCCCCTTTGGCGGTTGTGTCGAGCCCGGCGGCACCGGCATCGGTCGCGGCGCCCGCTGCTTGCAGCGCGTCGGTCTGCTCGGCTGCGGGGGGCAGCATGTCGAGCTGGCGCATCAAAGGTGGGCCGACCAAAGACGCTGCGTACGCGATCAACACGAGGATCACCAGGCCGATCCAGAAGCGCGTGCTGAGCAGGAACGAATACCACCGATACGTAGACTCGACACCGCTGCGGAGCTTGCCGAACAGCCCCAGCGAGGCCTGCTCGTCACCGCCTTCCACAATCACGGAGACCGACCAGCCGGGAAAGTAATCCTGGAAGCGCACCATGGCCATCATCGATTTGTCTTCCGGCTGAACGCTGATGCCGATCGATTGCAGGCGCTCCTGAGCACTATTGCCGTAGGACACGACTTCGCTGAGCCGCTGAAAGTGCATTTCGCCGGTGCGGGTACAGGCGCGCACCTCGATCACCGGGGGCTTATCCGGATGGGCCAGCCCGACGCCGTGTTGCATTTCTTTCAAGAGGCTCTCGAGGTGTTCCGCGGTCAGTGCGAAGCACTTGTTGTCGTAGTGGTGAAAAGAAGGGCCTTCGGCGAACTCGCCGCGTTTGTATCTGGGGAACAGGCCCATTTGCTTGTCGAACATTGACGACTCCTTCGTCCGGAGATGCGTATCGAACGAGTACACTCAGGCTACTCGTTTGACGTTCGCCCGTCAAGAAACGCGCAGCCCGCAACGAGGTGCATGAAGTCTGATCGGCCCGGGAAGTGCGATCCACGTCGATGTTTCGGGTTTTTTGATAATGGGAGCGCCAGGATTCGAACCTGGGAAGGCTTACGCCAACGGGTTTACAGCCCGTCCCCTTTGGCCAACTCGGGCACACTCCCAATCGGTGCGTTGGAGACCACTCGACGCACAAGTTGGCCAGCGTGCTCCAGCGGCTGCCGAATTTCGAACATTCGGTGCGAATGGTACCAACGAATGGCATGGATGGGAATAGCACGCTGCTCGTTCGGCAGTGCCCTAATGATGTTTGAGTAGATTTCTAAACCGGTGCGAATCGGGTGAATCCACCCCGTTTGAAGACTCGCGCGGGCTCCCGACAAGTCGGGACTGGTTCCGCCGGCGGCTCCTTGTTTCGTTCGCTAATCAAACTTCAACAAACAATTCCGCTCTGCTATGCGGACGGCGCGCCGGCTGCAGGCACGGATTCCTGCGGCGCGGGGACGGCCTTGCCGTCCATCGGCGTCGGCTGCGTCGTTCGGGCGAGGACGGCAGGGGCGGTCGTCGAAGGCTGCTCTGCCGAGTCGGCTTGGACATGGCTAATGGGCAGCCCTAACTGCTCTTCCATTTCACTGATAATCGACAACAGCGACATTTGCTTCTCGCCCGTGGGCGTGTTCCAACGCACCGTGCCATTTTCCTGCAGGATTCTGCCCATCTTGGCCCGGGCCAGGATCACGGTCGAGTGGTTTTTGTTGCCCATCAGGCGCCCGATTTCGGGGTAGCTCATGGTGGTGTGCTTGCGGGCAAGCCACATGGCGACGCCGCGGGAGAGGGCGATGGTTCGGGTCTTGCGCGAGGTGTGCAGATCGCCGGGAGACAGCCCAAAGAAAATCGCGGACACGCTCTCGATGTCGCTGAGCCTGACGATCGGGGCTGTCTTGGTGAGGTGCTCTTGCAAAGCCTGTTGGGCGAGCGCCAGCGTGATCGGCTGGCGTGAGATCGAGGCAAAGGCCAACAGCTTCAGGACCGCGCCTTCCAGCTCGCGGACGTTGCTGGTGATCTTGTCGGCGACGTATTCGACCACGGGGTCTGCAATTTCGCGATTCATCTGCACCAGCCGGTGCTTCAGGATCGCCACGCGGTGCTCAAACGTCGGCGCGTCGATCTTGACCACCATGCCGGCGACAAAACGGTTCACCAGCGATTCGGAGAGATTGCCGATCAGCTTGGGATGAGCGTCGGAGGCCATGACGACCTGCTTTCCCGCCGCATCGATGGCATTGAAGGTGTGCAGAAACTCTTCCTGCGTGGCCTTTTTGTTGGCCAGGAAGTGGATGTCATCGATCAACAGCACATCGACGCTTCGAAAGCGATGCCGAAAAGGATCGCGATTGTTGCTCTTGATGGCATAGACGAAGTGATTGGTAAACTCCTCGCCGGTGACGTAAACGCAATCGAGCTGCGGGTTCTTTTGCTTGATGCCATTATAGATCGCTTGCAACAAGTGCGTTTTGCCGAGCCCGCACCCGCCGTGAACGAACAGCGGGTTGTACTGGGTCGCGGGGCTCTCGACGACGCTGACTGCGCATCCATGGGCGAGCCGATTGCTCGAGCCGACGACGAAATCCTCCAGCCGTCCACGCAGCGGCTTTTTGCGTTTCATCGAAGTGCCCTGGCGATGCTCCCGCGCCTCACGCTCCGGATTGTTCGCTACGAAGTGAACCTGAGAGTCCAGTTGCCGCTTCTTCAGATTCTTGGACAGCGCCGGGTCAATCGAAAAACTCAAACGGGGTTCTTCGCCGGTGATTTCCGTCGCCGCCTCGAGGATCACGTCTGAGAAATGGTTCTCGATCCACGAACCAATGAACATGTTTGGAACGCCGATCTTGAGGAACCCATCGCCCAGGTGCAAGTGTGTGGTGTTCTTGAACCACAACTTGTGGCGCTGGGGACCGATCTTCTCTGCGATTCGTGCTTCGACCTGGGAAACCACATCTGCACTGAGTGTGTCCACGGCGCGCTCCTTCCCCGATACACAGGGATACTGCGGGTTAGCGGCTTATGAAATTAACCTATGACAATTGGGGCCGATCGCCAAGGAGCTCAATCTGGTCGTCAAATCGGTCGGCCCGGAAATGTCTCCACAACAGGCGCGAAGAATATCACCGACCGCGGCGAGCGTCAATAGCAAATCGAGGGAGATTCTTATTCACATCGCGCTTGATCGACGACGCGCAGAGGTTTACGTCGGCAAGAAAATTATTTTCAACGAGTTTGTCACACTGAATCCTGCCGCTGTGAGCAAGAGGTGGATAACTCGGAAGCGGGCGCGCGGAGCTTGCGGATCCAGGCGTGACGGCGATCGGTTTCATTGAAGCCGAACGACGCGTAGATCTTACCGGCGTAATGGTTGAGATGATCGACGGCAAGCATCAAGTGCTCGCTGCGGGTCCGGACGGCTTGCTCAATCGCCAGTCGCACCAAATAACTGCCGTAAGAACAACCCCGTGCTTCAGGCACCACTCCAACGTAAACGATTTCCATCGCTGGTTGCAGCGGCACATGGGTAAGCAGCACTACGCCAACAGGGTCAGCACCGACTTTCGCGATCAGCCAGAGTCTGGGATCGTGAATGCCCGTGTGGCGATGGCTCAGCACGATTTCCTCCATCGTCCTGAGTCCGTTCAAACCTGGGCAATCCAGACTGCCTTCATAGGTCCGGCCCAAGGTGTTACGGAAGACGACCTCGTCCACCGAGCGATAGTCCTCCACGACAACATCCAGGCGCCGCGGCTCGGAAGGGAGGCTCTGCGGCACCTTCAGAGTGAGATACTGCATGTCCGCCAGGAACGCGTAGCCGGCTTTACCCAGCACCTGCGCTCGATCCGCACAATCTGGGGGGATCAGTGATTGCAGGATGGCCAAACCCGCGTGCTGTGCTTTTTGTTCCAGCACCTCCAAGGCCTGGGTGACGGCGTCACTCAAGGCTGTCTCGGGCATGCACGGCGAAATGAGGATCATCGCAACCTTGCCTGGTGAAACGACGCCGAGTGCGCTCCCCACGAGGCGGCCTTGAGTCACGATACCCAGTTTCCAGTCGATTTCGAGGTCTTGAGCCGCCAGGTAGTTCAGGAAATGATCCACCCTGGCAGGCAGATCGTGGTCCGCCCCTGCCGCGGAAGGCAGGGCAAGATGCAGCGCCGGCTTGATGTCCTCCTGACGCAAATCCCGAATCTGGAAGTGATCCATCGTTTATTCGCCTGGCTGTTCGCGTAAGTGCGCTGTTATTGTAATCGAAGAAAGCAAGGGAGGGGAGATTCGGGCGCGGTTTTTATCAAAAGTACGACGCTCCGCACGAGGGATTATCCCAGGCCCACACCATTTGAACGGAGCAAGTTAGGGCTTATAATCCCGGACGTCTTCCGGAATGAGCCCAGTCGTTTGCCTGGGCAGGACGGTGATCCTTCAAGGTCGCGAGTTATGTCGGAGTTACCATCGGCAGGTCCTGAATCTCTCCGCATGAAGCTTACCTCGGATCTGGACGAGATTCCCAGCGTGCGCCAAGCGGGCGAGAAGATCGCTCTGGCCATCGGATTCAGCGCCGAGAAGGCTGCGATGATCATGTTGACCATTGACGAAGCGCTGGCCAATGTCATCAAGCACGGATACGACGGACAGAAGGGGCGCCCGATCGACGTTTTCATCGAGCGCATTTGTCCGGAGGGACGAGTCGGCATTCGAGTGTTGATTCGAGATCGTGCCAAGCAAGTAGACCCGGCATCGATCAAGGGCCGCGATTTGGACGACGTCCGACCCGGCGGCCTGGGCGTCCACTTGATGAAATCACTGATGGACGAAGTGGTCCATCGCCCCACCGCACAGGGCATGGAACTCGAGATGGTGAAATACTTGAAACCCGACTGAACGAATGTTACTCGGCATGAGGCTCTGTCTGAAAACTCCTGTAGCGGTCGACACGGACTTCGGCGAGCTCAGTCGAGTCGAGGTCGGCCGCTACGAAGCCGTAGAACTGCCGTGACTGACGCCGGAGCGGGATCGAGGTGGGCCAATCCCATGAGAAAAGAAGCACCTGTGCATGATGTGATTGTCGTGGGGGCCGGTGCCAGTGGTGCGCTGGCCGCCGCGCTGCTCGCCAAGGCGGAGCATGACGTGCTCTTGCTGGATGCAAATCGTTTTCCCGTGAGGGCAACGTGTACCGATTGGCTCAGCCCGCACGCCGAAGACATTCTCAAATCAGCCGCTGTTCCGACTGAGGCGATCCTGGGCGATCCGGTCCGGCACTGCTCGATGTATCTGGCTGATTTCTCCAAGTCAATTGATCCTGAACTGCCTGAGAAAACCGCTTTTTTGGTGGACTACGGCCAATTGACGCAAGCGATCGTTCGGCAATTCCAGGCCGGCCGTCAGGGACGCTTCGAGGATCAGACAGAGGTGGTCGAGATTCGACTCGGCGAGGACAAGATCACGGCGCTCCTCGCTGATGGTCGGCAGTACCTCGGCAAGTTTCTCTTGCTTGCGACGGGCATCGACAGCCGGCTCGTTCAGCAAACCGGCTTGAGTGCCGGCCTCGCTGAGGGAGACGGCTGGTGGGCGTCCGCCTACAGTTGCCCCAGTGGAGCGTTAGCGGCGCCCGGGCGAATGGATTGTGTGTTGGCCGTCGGGGGCGCCGGAGGAGTGGGCTACCGCATGTCGAGAGACGGTCGCCTGACGGTCGGCGTTTGCGTGGAAGGGTCCGCCTCGGATGCGCAGCGAGAATTGGAGTCGCTCTCGGATCGATTTATGCAGCGCGGGCTCCTGCCGTCGGACTGGGCCGAGCACGCCCGGGGCGTGACGCCGAGCCGAAGTGCGGCGGGTGTGGCTCTGGCGATGGACAGTCACGTCGCCAAGAGGACACTGTTGATCGGACACGTGGGAGGATTCGCTGCCAGTTACACAAATGAAGGGATTTACCCCGGCATGTGGTCCGCGGCGCTCGCCAGCCAGGTCTTGATAGAGGCCCTGCAGAGTTCCGTTCCGCAGGACACGTTACGCCGGTTCGAAAGCCTGTGGCGGACCGAACTTGCGGGGCATCTGCGGGCGCCGTTCACGGATTCGCAGTCCATTCTGCCGCTGGTTTTCTCAAACAAGCAAATGGCCGGCAAGATGGTCGAGGCGTTTCATTTGGGTGTGAATTTCTAGCTCAAATGGATGAGAACGGACCTACGCTGATCTCGCCCCGTCTGGGTCTCCGGGCGGTGCCGTCAGGATTGTGAATCCTTTGGTTTTCGGGAGAAAAAAGCCATAATCGCCAAAAAACGCCGCTTTTCGAGCGTTTAAGCAGCGCGGTCGCAGGATGGTCGCAGGATCAGCCCGCGAACAATGCCGCCCTTTGTTTCTCGACCCCAGCTCGCAGGTCGTCGAAGTTCACCTGGGCGTAATACTCCATTGTGGTCTTGATGTCCTTATGGCCAGCCAACTTCTGCACAGTGATCGGCGGCACGCTGGCCAGCAGTGCCCGCGTGATCCCCGTTCGCCGCAGGTCGTGAACCGTGATCGGCTGAATCTCCGCAGCCTTCAGGATGCGGTTTCGCTTCTTGGCTGTGCTGGAGCCATCAGCGTAGGCCACGAACGGCCCGCCGTCCCGAAGGGTCTGCACCTGAAGTTTTCGCAGATCATCGATAAGGCTGGACGACTCGGCTATCGGGATGGTGCGATCCTCGGCTGACTTGGTATCGCGGAAAACGATTGTCCGGCTATCGAAATCGATATCCTCCCACAGCAACCCCGTGACCTCCGAATGCCTTCCCCACGTTTCCAGCGTGAACCTCAAAAACATCCACATCCTGAAGCCGTACAACTCGCGCGCGGCGTCAAAGAACTTCGCCTCTTCGGCGGCAGTGAGAATCCGCAGCGTCCCGCGCTTGACCTTCTTCCAGTTCCAATCGCTTAGCGGATTCTTGGCGACGCATTCCATCTTGATCCCTTCATTGAAGGCAAGGCGGAGATAGCGGAGATTCTTGTTTATGGTGCCCTGCTTGTTGCCCTTTTCTTCCAGGTGCTTCACGTATGTCTTGATCGCAACGTGCCGCACCCTTCCCGGCAGCGGCCGAGAGAGCAAGTCGCCGAACTCTGCCAGCACTTGCGTCGCCATACTCGCGTGCCCGCCCTCCAATAGCGAGACGGCTTCTGCGGCGAACTCGTCCCAGTTGGCGTGCTTGACATCGACGTGCGTTCCTTTGCGCAGCTCGTTCTCAAGTAGCGCCGCTTGCCGCTCGGCGCGCTTGTGATCGGTGCCGACCTTCTGGTTTCGCCACTTGCCTGTGGCCAAGTCGATCCACCGTAAATGGTACGATCGCTTTCCGCTCTTGAGTTTGCGGCTGCTGATCCAGACTTTCGGTTCGTCGTTCATGGCTTGCTCCTGAATTGGTCGGGACCCATGCGGGTGCTTGTAGACAACGCGCGAAGGCGAGGTCTCCCACACAGGTCCCGTTCGAGTTTCGTGCTGGACGGCACATTATCTACAAGCGCCATGATCCTACCCGGTCCGTTCGTTGTTGGCAAGGCTCTCCGCGAACTTTCGTACATCTTCTGGCCACCATCTCAGATGCTTGCCGATCTTGAGTCCCGACAGTTGCCCGGTGCGATGCAAATTCTCAACAGTGTCCTCCGGGACTTGCAACAGCGTGCCGACTTGTGCCCTAGTCAGTACCAGAGGGGTCAGTTCGAGTTTGATTGTCGTCTCGTTCTCACCCATCGTCATTGCCTACGTGTTCTCGTCACCCACCGTCTGTGTCGCCGCTTGCTCCCACCCGGACCGCTCCGGCGCTCCGCATTTCAGCCATCGGTCGATTTCGTCCGGGTGCCATCGGACGACTCCGCCGATCCGCAGCGGTCGCGGGATCAGCCCGGCCTTGTTCATGCGATGAACCTGGCGAACGGAGACCCGCAAACGCCTAGCCAACTCGCCCACGGCCATCAACTCCGCCGGATTCGCTACGCCACTTGTTTCTTGGACATTCGCCATCGTCGTCTCCTCAATCACGCCACGCACTCTGCTGTCACACCGAGCGCCGCGTTCTCCTGCGCGATGCACCGCGCGGCCTGAAATAGATACCGCTCCGCGAATCTCGCCGCTGCCTGATGGTCACCGGCCAGGATGACCGGCAATGCGTATTGAGCCATCCACGCCGCTAGAGCGCCCAAGACGTGCGACGGCTGGATCTTTGAACGCCATCCGCCGCGCTCCAAGTCGGCGTAGCTCGCCTCGACGACGAGACACCGAAACCTAAAAGCCCGGAGCCGTTGCAACTCGCGTTTGAACCTGTCGCGCTCGCGCCCGACACAGCCGAGTAGGTCCGGCAGGCTCTTTCGCTCGATGGCGATCAAGTGCGTCAGGCCTTTGATCGAGTAATCGCCGGTGCTCAAGGTCCCCGGCTCGGTCGGCAGATTGCCGAATTTCCACGAGTCCTGTTCGCGGGTATCAACGACAATCACGGGCGAAACGCTCATCCGATGGCCTCCGAGTCCACTTCGGTGCGGATCGTCTCTGTTTCGCCCTTTTGCGGCGTCTTACGCGCCTCAGAAATCAGCCGGTACGGGTACAGTGGGCAGCCTTTGGCTGTGCAAAGCTCGACTTCTCTCGCTTGCCAGCCGACGCACATCAGGCAGTGGGCTCGAATCGCCGCTTTGCGTGACTTGCCGGACATGGCGCGCTCATGCAAGCCGCGATACTTTGTTGGGATTTGTGTAACGTCCATTTCTTAGGTCCTCGGTTCGTCACTCCTCACGTTCATCAAGATGGACAAGGCCGAAGTGCTGCGGGCGGTTCTTGGCCGGCCGACCTTCGACGCCTAAGGACTTCGGGCAATGGGCGCGCGGCCATTGAGCAGCACCCTTGCCTAAGCCTATAGAAAACCGTCCCAGGCCGGATGGCGCGGCAGCCCGACAAGCAAAGGAGATACGATTGCCTCTGTCAGATCGTCCGATATCCGCTTCACGACGCCGAGGCCAGCAAACCTTGTCCTGCCTGCCCGAAAGTCAGAATATGCCGTCGTTGTAGTTACCCAGCGCGGATCGTAGGGGAAATTGAGCCTTGTTCCCCTGATCTTGATGTAGAAATGAGGGGACCGCTCCTGGTTGAAGTCGCTGATCCATTTGGGACTGACTTCTTCACGGTCAATTACACCGTTTTTCGTCATGCAATTGTGATGGAATGATATGACGCTTCCGACTATGTCCTCACTTGGTGGAAGTATGTCATCTAACGGGAGCGCCTCAACATTCGCGGCTTCAATTGCCTTTTCGAGCGCGACAAGCTCCTGGACGATCATTCCGCTTGTAGGAAATCCGTTCTGAAGTGTTTCTATAACGGAGTCCGGGATGCCTTCGACGGATAGCATCTGGGCAAGCCGAGGAACGTTTGCGTAGTGTACGGTGCTCAGTCGCTCTAACCACGGGGGGCGTCTGTACGCTGCGCTTGAAAGCAATGCATCGTGCGCCTGTGCTTCGGCATCATTCTTCCATTTATTGAGCTGCCTAACGCTGTATCCCCTACCAGCGTTTTTATCGATCAGTGCAGCGCAGTTAGCGCACAGCCAAATGGCATTCAATATGCTAGCGCGTTCTATGGGCGTTTGTTTTGCGTCATAGCGAGGACCACCTGACGCAGCCGCACAAATATGTGCTGCAACGCCGATCACAGCAGCCCTATCTTCTGAAGATACGTCGGGGCCGACCGTTGCCTTACCGCATGCAGGTTGTGAGCACACACTCCCAACTCTGTCTCGGAGCGTTGCCTTTACAAGTTTCGAAAATTCATCGCGCTTTCGAGAAGCCATATGAAATCAGTAGTTCAAATCAACACCGAAAACTAGTGTCTCCGAATAAACCCAATCCTGTCGCTCGACACCGTCTTTGTGTCCATTTTCAAATGGGTTGTCATCGGCCATTTTCTTTTCCCCGGCTCCGCGCAATTGCAACGCGATCGTCACGGATCAGATTAGCGCTAAGACCGCTGCCAAAGCCGAAATGATGGCAAAAACAACCGATACGTTCCTGGCTATTCTGGCACTCTTGGCATCCGCACTCACCATCCGAAGGTTGTAGTAATGCCGTGCCAGGAGACGAATTTCCCGTTCCCACTCTGGCCAGGGAAAATTCTTGAACTTGATCATTTCACCTTCGGAAACTCGGTATAGACGGGGTAGAGAGGCACGGGCGGTAATTGCTCCGAGATGCTGCGTGCTTCGTTTGCCAGATAGTGCATCGAGTGTGTCTTCCCAGCCCCGAACCAAGACCAAAGTAGGTGTATCGACGATGTATCTCGGCGAGAAAGCGCACGCAGTATTGCGGAAATATCCGCTCGAAGCTGTGTGCGGCCTGCTAAAAATGTACAGTGCTCCGGCCTTGGAACCACCGCGAAAGGCCACTCCGAGAGTCCGAGATGTCCGAAAAAGCT